>JAHDYN010000156.1:0-1908 GCA_023383735.1 Gammaproteobacteria bacterium
GGTGTCGAGCACATTGGCCGTCGCGACAAAGAACACCTTCGAGAGGTCGAACGGAACGGCCAGGTAGTTGTCCCGGAAACTGCCGTTCTGCTCCGGGTCGAGGACCTCGAGCAGGGCCGACGAGGGGTCGCCCTGAAAGCCGGCACCGAGCTTGTCCATCTCGTCGAGCATGAACACCGGGTTGCGGGTGCCCGCCTTGCGGATCTGCTGGATCACATTGCCCGGCAGGGCGCCGATATAGGTGCGCCGGTGCCCGCGGATCTCGGCCTCGTCGTGTACGCCGCCCAGCGATGCGCGCACGAATTTCAGCCCGAGCGCCTTCGCGATGCTCTGGCCAAGCGAGGTCTTGCCAACCCCCGGAGGGCCGACAAAGCACAGGATCGGCGAGCGGCCTTCGGGATTCAGTTTGCGTACCGCGAGATACTCGAGGATGCGCTGCTTGACCTTGTGCAGCCCGAAATGATCCTCGTCCAGCACCTGTCGCGCATGGGCAATGTTGATGGCCTCTGCATCGAGCTTCGACCAGGGTAGCGCGACCAGCCAGTCAAGGTAGGTCCGCACCATCGAGTTTTCGCCGGAGGCTTCAGGCATGCGCTCCAGGCGCTTGAGTTCCTTGCGCGCCTGGGTCTCCGCCTCTTCGGGCATGCCGGCCTTGTCGATGGCTTCGCGCAAGGTGTCGAATTCGCCGACGTCCTCGCTGTCGCCAAGCTCTTTCTGGATCGTGCGCAACTGCTCGCGCAGATAAAACTCGCGTTGATGGCCTTCCAGCTTGTCCTTGGTCTGCTCGTCGACCTGGCGCGACAGTTTCAGCACTTCGACCTGGTGGCTCAGCAGGTCGAGCACGCGATCGAGCCGTGTCTGGACATCGAAAGTCTCGAGTATTTCCTGCTTCTGTTGCGGCTTGATGTCGAGATAGCCGGCCACCAGGTCGGCCAGCTGGCCGGGGTCGGTTATTCCCTGCACGATCGCGCCAAGTTCGGGCATTGCCTGGGGTAACAGGGCAATGGCTTCGAGAGCGCGTTCGCGCAGGATGAGCAGCCGCGCTTCGAGCGCAGTGGAGTCAGCGCGTGCTTCAGGCAATTTGTCGAACCGGGCAGCCAGAAAGGGCAGGCCTGACAGGTAATCGATCGTGCGGAAACGCCCTTCACCCTGGCACACGACATGCTGCGTGCCGTCGCGGGCAGTGAAGTACCGGATGACACGCGCGATGGTGCCGACCGGATGCAGATCATCGGGCCCGGGTTCATCGACAGCAGGGTCGCGCTGCATCACGAGACCGATGGGCCGCCCGCTGCCGGCCGCTTCTTCGGCTGCGGCCAGCGAGACGCGACGACCTATGGTGAGCGGAATGACGGCGCCCGGAAACACCACCGTATTGCGTATCGGCAGAATGATCAGCACATCGTCGGGCACGCTGCTGCCACGCCCTGTTGCTGCGCCTTGCTGGATGTTTTCGTTGTCACTCATGCGGATTCCGGCTCCCGTTGCCTGGTGAAAGACTCCCTGCTGATGAGATGGGGCTCCCGGCCGGGAATTCAATACTGGATGGCCCCGGAGCGGGATCCGATGGTGATGCAGCGCTGGATTACTTGCGGTGCAGCGTCAAAGCCGCGCCCTCGCATCAGGGGCAGGAGTGCTCAGACGGCAGTGATGCGCCGGTTGGTGCCGCTGGCGCTGGTGCGCTCCATTTCGAGCTCCTGGATCCTGCCCTGCAGGGCCTGGACCTGGGCGGTGGCGGCGGCAAGTTCGGTGCGGAGCGAATTCTTCTGGCGGATTTCGGCCTTGAGCGTGTTTTTTGCCTGCGCATACTGCCGCAGGTAGGCGGCAACCTGTGCTTCGAGTGTTGCCACATGCGCCAGTGCGCGCTCGGTCTCCAGACGCTGCTCCTGGAGCTTCGTCTTGAGTGTT
>JAHDYN010000156.1:1918-5416 GCA_023383735.1 Gammaproteobacteria bacterium
CGTAGTCACGGGTATAGCCGACAACGGCATCCCGCAGCTCGATCAGCGCGAGCTCGCGGCGTCCTTCATCGGCTGGATCTGTCGCCGGGACATTGTGCCGCGTGAGCCAGGCAAGCAGCGCACCGCCAGCCAGAGCGGCGAGGCTCGCAACTGCCAGTACGACGGTCAATTCGTTTGACATAATGATGGACAAGGAGTGCCTGACATAACGTAGGCTTGTGGCTGGCTCCTGTCTGTGGGCCGGCTCTCACTTTGCAGTCGGGAAAAGGCACCATAGGTCTCAGCCCAGACCCGATCACTTCCCGGAATTTGCCCCATGTCTCTTGCCTCACGCCCCCCTGATGCCGTCGTCCTCGCACGTGGCCTGACCAAGAAATTCGGTGAGCGTACGGTGGTTTGCGGAATCGACCTGACCATCCCCCGGGGTGGCTGTTTTGGCCTGCTCGGGCCCAATGGTGCCGGCAAGACCACCACGCTGCGCATGATCATCGGCCAGTCGCCCATGAGTGGCGGTACCTTGTCCGTACTGGGTTTGCCGATGCCTGACGCGGTACGCGAGATACATGCCCGCACCGGTGTCGTGCCCCAGAGTGACAACCAGGATCCGGATTTCACGGTGGTCGAGAACCTGCGCATGTACGCGCGCTACTTCGGCTTGCGTCCGGCCGATGTCGCTGGCCGGATCGATGAACTGCTGGGCTTTCTCGAGCTTTCCGACCGGCGCGATGCGCGGATGCGCGAACTGTCCGGCGGCATGAAGCGTCGCCTGTCCATCGCGCGCGCGCTGATCAACGACCCGGAGTTCATCATGCTGGACGAACCCACCACGGGGCTCGATCCGCAAGTGCGTCATCTCATATGGACCCGGCTGCGCCAGCTCAAGGCCTCGGGCAAGACCTTGTTGCTGACCACGCACTACATGGACGAGGCCGAGCGTCTCTGCGATCAGCTGGTGGTGATCGACCGTGGCCGCATCGTCACCCAGGGTTCGCCACGTGGCCTGATCAGCGAGCACGTGGAGCCGCATGTCATCGAAGTGCAGGGCGAGGCCGGCAGCGTGGTTCCGGTGCTTGGCGGCATCCCGGGCTCCAGGCTGCTGACGGTTGGTGAAACGCACTACTGCTACGCGTCGGAACTCGGTCCGGTGCTGGCACGGCTCGAAGGTGCGCCGCACCTGCGTTATACGCACCGGACGGCCAACCTGGAGGATGTTTTTCTCAAACTGACCGGTCACGAGCTGCGGGAGTAGTCCGCAGGTCACGGAGCACGTCGCGATGGCATACATGAACCTGGTACTGCCGAGGCCACAGATCTCGGCTCTCAAGATCTGGCAACGGAACCTGCTCGTCTGGCGCAAGCTGCTGGGGCCGAGCATGGCGTTTTCATTCGGTGAGCCGGTGATCTATCTGCTGGGTCTCGGTTATGGCCTGGGCCAGTTCATCGGTGAAGTGGGCGGCATCCCGTACTTCACCTTCCTGGCTGCTGGCCTGCTGGCGGCCTCGGCGATGAACGTGGCCTCCTTCGAAGGCATGTTTTCGGTGTTTACCCGCATGACGCATCAGCAGACTTACGATGCGATACTTGCCACGCCGCTGACAGTGGATGACATCGTCGCCGGCGAGATGCTGTGGTGTGCGACCAAGTCGCTGCTCAATACCCTGCCGATTCTCGTGGTGGCGTTCCTGCTGGGTGCCATCGAGAACTGGTCAGCGCTGGGGGCCATTCCGGTCTTCTTCCTGGTCGGCCTGTGTTTCGCCGGTCCGGCCCTGGTGATGGCTGCGTTGGCTGCCAGTTACGATTTCTTCAATTACTACACGACGCTGCTGATCACGCCGATGTTCATCTTCAGCGGGGTCTTCTATCCGGTGGCGACCCTGCCGGCCATTGCGCAGGTGGTGGTCAACATCCTGCCACTGTCCCATGCGATTGCGCTGATACGGCCACTGGTCGCGGGCCAGCCGCTGGTTGACCCGGCATTGCACGTTGCGGTGCTGGTCGCTTATGCCGCAGTCGGCTATGTGGCGGCGAGTGTCTTCATACGTCGCCGGCTGATCCGCTGACCGGCATCGCCGCCGGTAGCGAACTGTTCAGGCGGCTGCGGCGCATGCTGTAGGCGAAATACACGACGACGCCGATCGCCGACCAGACGCCGAAGCGTATCCACGTCACCAGTGGCAGGAAGGCCATCAAACCGAGGCAGGCGAGTGCGGCGAGTGCCGGCAGCCAGGGCATGAATGGCGTGCGGAAGGGCCGGTGTTCATCGGGTTTTGCATAGCGAAGCACGATCACGCCGATGCTCACTATCAGGAAGGCAAACAGGGTGCCGATGTTGGTCATGTCGGCCGCTTCGCCCAGCTGCACGACGCCGGCCAGCAAGGCCACCAGGATGCCGGTGATCCATGTGGCCTTGTGTGGTGTGCGGAATTTCGGATGTACGCCCGCCAGCCAGTTGCCGAGCAGGCCATCGCGAGACATCGCAAAGAAAATGCGCACCTGGCCCATCAACAGCACGACGAGTACGCTGGTGATACCGGCCACCGCGCCTACCGAAACGATTGCGGCACCCCATTTGAATCCCAGCTGGCCGAGCGCATCGGCAATGGGTGCGTTCACGTCTATGGCCTGCCACGGAATCATGCCGGTGAGGATCGCCGCAACGGCCAGATAGAGCAGGGTGCAGATGCCGAGTGAGGCGATGATGCCGATCGGGATGTCGCGCTGTGGATTGCGGGCTTCTTCAGCGGTTGTCGAAACCGCATCGAAACCGATATAGGCAAAAAACACGATGGCGGCTGCGGCGCCCACGCCGGCGAAGCCATTGGGCATATAGGGCGACCAGTTGGCCGTATCGACCTGATCGGCGCCAACGGCGATGAAAAAGCCGATCACGGCCAGCTTGATCACGACGATGACTGTGGTGATACGCGCGCTCTCCTTGATGCCGACCACCAGCATCCATGTACACAGCAGAACGATGATGATTGCCGGCAGGTTGATGACTCCGCCATCGGGCCCGCCCGGCGCATGTGTTGCCCAGTGCGGCAGATGGATGCCGGCAATCTGCAGCAGTTTGTTGAAATATCCCGACCAGCCAATCGCCACGGCGACGCTGGCAACACCGTATTCGAGAATCAGGTTCCAGCCGGTTATCCAGGCGATGAATTCACCCAGCGTGGCGTAGGAATAGGTGTAGGCGCTGCCGGATACCGGGATCATTGCGGCAAACTCGGCGTAGCACAGGGCGGCCAGCACGCAAGCCAGGCCGGAGAGCAGGAAGGAGAGGGTGATGCCAGGTCCGGCGCCAAGCCGTACGGCATCACCGACTATGGCGGTGCCGATCAGCACGAAGATGCCGGTGCCGATGATGGCGCCGACGCCCAGCGCAATCAGATCCGTGACTGTCAGCGTGCGGCTGAGGCGATGATCGGGATGGTCGGCATCCGCGAGAATCTGGCCGAGTGGCTTGGTGCGCAGCATGCGTGCGCGGATGCCCGATTG
>JAHDYN010000157.1:0-2031 GCA_023383735.1 Gammaproteobacteria bacterium
AAGGACAGCGATGTCGAGGTGCTGACCGATCTCGGCGGCCCCCCGTACAAGACCGTCTGGCCCAACCATATCTCGCGCGTACCGGATGGCGTGGTGCCTTTCGAGGCGGTCGTTTCACCGCAGGGCTTCCTGGCTGCGGAGCCGCCGGGGCGACTCAGCCTGATCAACATGGATGACCCGAACCGGCAGGAGTACATCGTCCACCAGAGCACGGCGATTGCCAATGAGCCATGTGATGGTACGGCCGCCAACAGCCCGCGCTTCTATCACGAGGTGCAGTACGTCGACATGGATGCAGACGGCTATCGTGACATCGTCACGGTCCGCTCGGCATTCAAACCACTGGGGCCGGGCAGTTTCTGCGTTTTCTTTGGCGATCTCGTTTACTTCAAGAACCCGGGTGCGGCGATCGATGCGAACACCGAGTGGGAAGAGCACATGTTGCTCGGCTATCCATCAACCTACACCGGTCCGGACCTGTCGATCCGCATGCACGACTTCGAGAATGACGGTGTGCCCGAGGTAGTGGCCAGTCATTTCTTCAACCGCAACGGCGCCATCCGCATCTACGGTGCGCCGGCTGGCATGAACTGGAGCGATGTCGATCCGGTCAACGGTCCGCTGGTTCGCCAGGCCGACATCGTCGGGCCGGGTAGCCAGGGCCAGCCTTTTGGTTTCGAGATCGTCGACCTGAATCTCGATGGCAAGGTCGATATCCTCTTTACCAACCACCAGCGCGACAACTGCTTCGATGTTACGCAGAGCGTGGTGCCTGGACGTGTGATTGCGCTTGAGCAACCCGCCAGCGGCAACGTGTTTGCCGGTGCCGCGGCCTGGACCGTGCGCATCCTCAAGGACAATATTCTCCCCAATCCGACCTTCCCGGCACCGACAGCTGCGCCGGGGCGGCTTGCGCCCGGGCTGGCTGTACCATTTACGCCGATCGCCGGTCAGCAGGGCAAGGTCAAGCCGTGGATTGTGGTGGGTGGTGACGAAGCATCGAAGGTCTGGCTGCTGACGCCGAAGGTTGCCACCAGCAAGACCAACTGGGAGTATCTGTCAGCAGTGATCTTTGATATCAATGATGCTTATGGGCCAGGCACCACGCAGACCATCATGGGACCGTCCGGGATCTCTCCGGGCGAAGTCATTTCGACCATCGGTACGCCGAGCGTGCGCTACGACAGCCCGGGTGCAACGGCGCGTGCGCAGATCTACATTCCGGTGTTCGAGGGCAAGGCGATCCATGTGCTCACTTTGCGGCCGGGCGGTACGGCTGATCGTGTGGCCTGTCCGCCGGATGTGCGGGAGGCTTGTCCCGTCGCTCCTTGAGCGAAATATGCATGGCTCATGCTGATACGCTGAATCAGTCTGGCAGCTCTGCTGCGCCGGTTGTGAAGGCAAAGGGATGCTTCTGCGGGTCGAGCCGCATGTGCGGCTTCAGCGTCGCGCCACCACAGCGATACCCGCTACATCTGCGTTGAGTTCGCGGCGTATGACGATGTCTTCAAGACTCTGCACGGTATACCCGGCCGCTGCGAGCAGCGTCGTTACGTACTCGGGGCAATGGCTGTAGCGACCATGCAGTTCCAGTTGGTAGTCCGGGCCATCTGACCGTGATTCGACGGCAAAGGCAAGCATGCCACCCGGTGCGAGGGATGTGTGCGCGGTGCTGAATGCCTCTTCAAGTGCACCAAAATACACCAGCGTGTCGGCAAGGACGATCAGGTCGAAAGCCGCCGGCCGTGCTGCCATGAAAGCACACAGCTCACCGACCACCAGTTCATCGTAGAGCTTGCGTGCGCGGGCCTTGTCGAGCATGCCACTGGAGAGATCTACACCGACCAGCTGGCTGGCCAGGGGCTTGAGCAGTGGTGCCGCGAGTCCGGTGCCGCAGCCGGCATCGAGAATGCGCAGCGGCGTCGTGTCGTTGCCGCGTGCGGTGCTGATCTGTGCAGTCAGCAGTTCAGGTACGTGGTAGCCGAGGCCAAGCAAGGTTGTTTCGAAGCTCCCCGCGAACTTGTCGAACAG
>JAHDYN010000157.1:2041-4797 GCA_023383735.1 Gammaproteobacteria bacterium
GGTCGTCGGCGCGTTCGGGCGCTGCATCGCTGCCGGCAGTCACCATATGGCGCGGGATGGGATTGTCGGGTTCAAATGCCTGCCAGTCCCGATAGACCTGCATGGCCTCGGTAAATTTCCGTTGTTGGTAGAGCGCAGTGGCCAGGCTGTCAAAGACGGCCGCTGATTTCTCCATCTGCAGTGCCCGTCGCAGGCTGTTTTCCGCAAGTTCCAGTTGGCGCAGTTCCAGCAAGGCCTTGCCCAGGTTGGCATGAAATTCGGCAACCCCCGGCTGCAATGTAAGTGCGCGTCGAAAGGCCGTGAGTGCCTCGCCCTGGCGCCCCAGCTTGCACAGTGCAATGCCTCGATGATTATGCGCCCGTGGATAATCTGGCCGGATTGCCAGTGCACGGTCGTAGCTCTTCAGCGCCTCGGCTGTACGGTCGAGATTGTGCAGCGTCAGGCCGCGGTTATGCAGGGCTTCAGCATGACCCGGGTTGATCGCCAGTGCGCGATCGTAGCTCGCCAGTGCTTCCGTATGGCGTTTCAGTTCCAGTAGCGCATTGCCACGATTCGACCACGCTGCTGCATTGGCGGGTTCGATGGCAAGCGCCTGATCGATCAGTTCGATGGCCTGATGCGGTTGGCCGCGCTGGCCGGCGATCACGCCCAGCAGTTGCAAAGCGCCGCTGTGTCGGGGGCTGGCTTGCAGGATCTCCCGGTACAGTGCTTCGGCACCATCTAGCTGTCCCTGCTGATGCAGGCGCAGTGCGTTCTGCAGCTTGTCTGCATGGACGTCGGGTGTGGTGGCGGGCGTACCTGGGCGCGGTTGGCCGCGATGTCTTGACCGGGCTTTCATTTCAGCCGGGATTGCGCCGCGCGACGATCGCAATCCCCGCGACGTCGGTATTGAGCTCACGGCGTAGCACGACGGGCTCCAGGCTCCGCAGGGTATAGCCGCTGGCGGTCAGCAGTCGGGTCACGTAGTCGGGACGGTGGCTGTAACGACCATGCAGCTCCAGTTGGTGATCCGGTCCGTTGTCCGGGCGTGACTCAAGGGCGAATGCAAAAATTCCACCCGGCGTGAGCGTGCTGTGGGCGGTGCGAAAGGCTTCTTCCAGTGCGCCAAAATACACCAGCGTGTCGGCGAGCAGCACCAGGTCGAAAGCGGCCGGCCGGCTGGTCATGAAGGCACACAGCTCGCCGACCACCAGTTCGTCGTAGAGCTTGCGTGCGCGGGCCTTGTCGAGCATGCCACTGGAGAGATCCACACCGACCAGCCGCCTGGCCAGGGGTTTGAGCAGTGGTGCCGCGAGTCCGGTGCCGCAGCCGGCGTCGAGAATGCGCAACGGTGTGGTGTCGGTGCCGAGCTCGGTCCGGATCATGGTGGCGAGGATTTCTGGCGTCTGATAACCGAGACCCAGCAGCGTGGTGTCGAAAGTATCGGCAAAATTGTTGAACAGCTCGGCAACATACTGGTCGCCCGCGCGTTCGGGTGCCGTATCACTGCCGGCTGCCAGCATGTGTTGCGGGATCGGATTGTCGGGTTCGAATGCCAGCCACTGCCGGTAGATTTCCAGCGCTTCGGAAGACTTTTTCTGCTGGTAGAGCACGGCAGCCAGGTTCTGGAATGCCAGCGCAGCTTTCCTGCCGGCAAGGGCCGTACGCAAATGATCTTCAGCCTCCGTGAGCTGACCGGTTTCCAGGAGGGTGGCACCGAGATTGGCATGGAAGTCGGCTGAGTCGGGTTTCCCCGCAAGCGCGGCCCGGAAAGCAGCGACAGCTTCGTCCTTGCGGCCCAGATAGCGCAGCGCAACGCCGCGGTTATTCAGTACCTCGGCAGCTTCCGGTTGTATGGCGAGAGCCTGATCGCAGCACGTCAACGCCTCCGCATGGCGTTTCAGCGCGATCAGCGCCGTTGCCCGGTTGTGCAGCGCTTCCAGATAGCCGGGCGCGATGGCGAGCGCCTGGTCAAGGCTGTTCATCGCTTCGGTGAGCCGGCCCAGCTCGATCAAGATGGCGGCGCGGTTGTTGAGTGTTTCAGGGTCGTTTGGCCGGTACCGAAGCGAGCGGTTGTAGCTCGCCAGCGCGTCTCCCTGACGTCCGAGGCCGAGCAGCGCATCACCACGCCGGGTAAGCGCATCGGCAAAGTCGGGTTTGATGGCCAGTGCCTGGTCAAGGGACGCCAGCGCTTCTTCGTAACGGTTGAGCCGCAGCAGGGCAAGACCGAGGCCTGTTCGCGCATGAATGTTGTCCGGGATGATCTTCAGCGCTGCTTCGATCAGTTGTACAGCGGCGACCGGATCGCGTTGCTGGTAGCGCAGCACGCCGAGCAGGTGCAGGGCATCGCCATGCCCGGGCTGCAGCCTTAGCAGCTCCCGATACAGTGGTTCAGCGAGATCCAGTTGCCCGCTCTGATGAAGGCCAGCGGCCTGGCTGAGCAGCGCCTCCGGGCTTTCACCCGACCTCGCCGTCGCTGAGGGTGGCTCGAAGCTCCGACTGCTATTGGTGCCGGGTCTATTTTTCATAATTATCGAAACCTGGAGGCATGCCAGTCGAGTGTATTGCACCAGTATATAAGCAGTCCCGGTCGCAGAACCGCGAGCCGGTCTCGTCAAGCGACCGATTCCTGTACGATTACGGCTAAAATCAGCCCACATTCAGGCGGGGAATTCAAAAGTGCAGATAGCCAACGACTGCGTCGTCAGTATCCATTTCGAACTCACCAACGACCGCGGCGAGCTGCTCGACCGCTCCCGCGAGGGCGAGCCGCTCGT
>JAHDYN010000157.1:4807-5398 GCA_023383735.1 Gammaproteobacteria bacterium
TGGCGTCTCCGGCATCCTGCCGGCGCTCGAAGAGGGGCTGGGCGGCAAGTCGCCGGGCGAGTCCTTCGAGGTGCACATCGCGCCGGAGGATGGCTTTGGTACGCCGCAGCAGGAGCTGATTGCAAAGGTGCCACGCTCGGCCTTTCCGGGCGGGCAGGAACTCGTGGTCGGCATGCAGGTGCAGGGGCGCAGCGATAGCGACGAGCGCCAGTTCACGATCATCGCGATTGACGATGAGTCCGTCACGGTTGACGGCAATCATCCCCTGGCCGGAATGAACCTGTGCTTCAAGGGCAGCATCGCTGATGTTCGCAAGGCGACCGAAGACGAGCTGGAGAACTGGTCGGACGGCATGGAGGCGCAGTAGGCGGGCATGGCGAACATCGGCAGAAACGAGCCCTGCCCCTGCGGCAGCGGCAAGAAGTACAAGAACTGTTGCGCGCGTGATCCGGCGCAGATCGCCGCGGAACTGAGCGCTGTCGAGGCGCAGACGCCCAGCCTGAGCGCCGAGATTGCGAAACTGCGTGACAAGGTGCGGGAGCAGAGCGCGGTGATGTGGACGCGCGGCGTCTTCGTTTTTTTCAGCACCGA
>JAHDYN010000158.1 GCA_023383735.1 Gammaproteobacteria bacterium
CGCCAGCTGCTCGTGAGTCCGGGCCGCGATCCGGCAACGGTGGATGACAGCCAGCAGGCACGCAACGACTGGCTGCTTGCCGATATCCGCGCCGGGATCCCCGCCATCAACCCGACAACCAGTGGCGAGTTCGTGGCGCAGATGGTCAACCTTGATCTGCTGAACGCAATCAGCTTCAGCAAGGGCTGCTACACGGGACAGGAAATCATCGCGCGCATGAAATACCTCGGACGGGTAAAGCGGCGCATGCTGCGATTCTCGGCTGATTGCCAGCCTCCGGCACCCGGCACACCGGTCAATGCCGCACGCGGCACTGTCGGACAGGTCGTCAGTGCCGCCGCAACTCCGGAGGGCAGCGAGTTGCTGGCCGTCATCACGATCGATGATCTGCCGGGACCGTTCCACCTGGACAGCGACGGGGCGCGGGTATTGCAGCGGCTCGACCTGCCCTATGAGGTGCCGGCATAGGCATTGCCCGGCCGGATGCAGACCGGCTCTGCTAGGCCCGTTTCAGCAGCAGCGCTGTCGCAATTGCCGCCGAGAGTATCGAACCGGCCAGTACACCGATCTTCAACTGCTTCTCGTAGTCCGGTCCCAGGCCTTCGAAGGCGAGTGAGCCGATGAACAGGCTCATGGTAAAACCGATGCCGCACAGCACGCACACGGCGAAGAACTGGCGACGACTGGCATCTGCCGGGAAACACGCCGCACCGGAGCGGACCAGCAGCCATGCCGTGCCGAAGACGCCGATTGCCTTACCGGCGGTGAGGCCAAGCGCGATTCCCAGCGATACCGGCTCGAGAAAGCTTGCCAGGGATACACCCTGCAGCGACACACCGGCATTGGCGAAAGCGAACATCGGCAGAACCGCAAAAGCCACCCAGGGCTGCAACACATGCTCTGCCTCCTGCAGGGGCGAACTGCCATCCGGACGTGATGCGGGTATGGCCAGGGCGGTGATCACGCCAGCCAGGGTGGCATGCACGCCGGACTTGAGCACACAGAGCCAGATCAGCACGCCGATCGCCAGGTATGGAGATATGCTCATGACCCGTGCGCGGTTCATCACGATCAGGATGGCACAACCGATGCCACTCGATATCAGCATGGGCAATGACAGGTTGTCGGTATAGAAAATCGCGATCACCACGATCGCTCCGAGATCGTCGATGATGGCCACGGCGGTGAGAAACAGCTTGAGCGACACCGGCACGCGCGAGCCGAGCACCATCAGGATGGCCAGCGCAAAGGCGATGTCGGTCGCGGCAGGGATTGCCCAGCCGCGCAAGGCGATGTCATCACCGTAATTCGTTGCGACATAGATCAGCGCCGGCACGAGCATGCCACCCAGCGCAGCACCGGCAGGAAGGATCGCCTGCCTGAGCGATGCCAGTTCACCGTCAACCAGCTCGCGCTTGATTTCCAGGCCAACTAGAAAGAAGAACACCGCCATCCACAGGTCGTTCACCCAGTTGACCAGCGGCTTGGACAGCACCAGCCAGTCTTCCCCGATGCGCACTTCGCCCGGCAGATACACGAAGGCCTCATACCAGGGGGCCAGCGACGAATTGCTGACCAGCAGGGCCAGCAACGCGGCTGCAGCCAGCATAACGCCACCGGCGGACTCGGACTGGATGAACTGTCGGATGGCCAAACCCGTGTGACTCCTAATATTCTTCTGCGGCGCCGACCTCGATCCCGAGGCTGTAACTCTGACGCTTGCCGTGACCTGCGCTGTCGGGATAGGTGATCACGCCGTCCGGCAACAGCACATGGTCGTTCTTCAGCATGATCCAGCGGCCATCAAAGGTCTTGTAGTCCGGCAGCACGTCGCCGGTCGCTTGGCGGTACTCCGAACGCAGGGCCTGCTGGTTCCAGCTGCGCTGCCGGAGCAGATACTGCCCCTCCGAGATCATGGCGCCGGTCCGAAACCAGGCCCTGCAGGCATAGCGATCCGTCGTCGACGGCACCGGCTCGCACTCGATCCACGTGCCACCCTCGACATTGCCCGCCCAGCTGGCGCTGGCTGGCACGTTTGCCGGGCGCTCCGGGTCGGCACCGGGGCTGCAGGCCGCGACGAGGCCTGTGACGACCGCAACAAGCATCCACTCGCGGTTCATTGTTCCGACCTCCGCGACGTTTCACTCAATTACACCACGTTCAGTTGCGCAGATGCGGAAACAGCAACACGTCGCGGATCGATGCCTGGTTGGCGACAAACATCACCAGACGGTCCACGCCGATACCGAGACCCGCGGTCGGCGGCATGCCGTACTCCAGTGCAGTGATGTAGTCCGCATCATAAAACATCGCCTCATCATCACCACCCGCCTTCTGCCGGACCTGGGCCTGAAAGCGCTCGGCCTGGTCTTCGGGATCGTTGAGCTCCGAAAAACCGTTGGCGAGTTCCCGGCCGTTGATGAAGAACTCGAATCGGTCGGTGAGAAAGGGATCGCCATCGGTCTTGCGGGCCAGCGGCGAGACCTCGGCGGGGTAACCGGTAATGAAGGTCGGCTCGATGAGCGCATGCTCGGCAGTCTTCTCGAAAATCTCGATCAGCAGCTTGCCCGCGCCGTAGCCCGGTTTCACGGCGATACCGAGCGCCGTACAGGCTGCACGCAGTGCCTGCTCGTCGCGCAGTTCGCCGGCCGGGATCTGCGGATTATGCAGCAGCACCGCCTCCTCGACCGTCAGGCGCCGGAAGGGCTTCGACAGGTCGTGGTCATGGCCCTGCCACGCAACGGTGGTCGTGCCCAGCACATGCACCGCCAGACTGCGCAGCAGGTTCTCGAGCAGATCGATCAGGGTGCGGTAATCCGCATAGGCCATGTACAGCTCGAGCATGGTGAACTCGGGATTGTGCTGGGTTGAGACACCCTCGTTGCGGAAATTGCGGTTGAGCTCGTAGACGCGCTCGAAACCACCGACCACCAGGCGCTTCAGGTACAACTCCGGCGCAATGCGCAGATAAAGCTGCCGATCCATCGCGTTGTGGTGCGTGACAAATGGTCTCGCCAGCGCACCACCCGGGATCGCCTGCATCATCGGCGTCTCGACTTCGAGGAAATCCAGCGTATCCAGATAGGAGCGCAGAAACTGCACGACCTGCGTGCGCAGGGCGAAGACGCGGCGCGTTTCCTCGTTGACGATCAGGTCCACATAGCGCTGCCGGTAGCGCATCTCCTGGTCGCTGAGCCCGTGGAACTTTTCCGGCAGCGGCTGCAGCGACTTGGTCAGCAGGGAGAGTTCCAGCACTTTCACGCTCAGCTCGCCGGTGCGGGTGCGGAACAGCGTCCCGCGTGCACCGACGATGTCGCCGAGATCCAGCGCCTTGAAGCCCGCATACGCGTCTTCGCCGAGCACTTCCTTCTGCAGAAACAGCTGGATCTGCCCGCTGCGATCCTGGATGGTGGCAAAACTCGCCTTGCCCATCAGGCGCTTCGTGAGCATGCGGCCACCGACATGGACCTCGACCGGCTCGGCCTCGAGCGTCTCGTCGCTGCAATCGTCGTAGATCGCGTGCAGCTGCCCGGCCAGCGCACTGCGCCGGAACCGGTTCGGGAAATCGAATCCGCCTGCGCGCAGCGCGGCGAGCTTTCGCCGGCGTTCGGCGACCAGCTTGTTCTCTTCAGTCATGTGTCAGAGCCCCTGCTTCAGGCTGGCCTCGATGAACCTGCGCAGATCACCATCCAGCACCTTGTCCGGGCTGCCGGTTTCCACGCCCGTGCGCAGATCCTTGATCCGCGACTGGTCGAGCACATAGGAACGGATCTGCTGACCCCAGCCCACATCCGATTTTGCATCCTCGAGCACCTGCGCTTCGGCACGACGCTTCTGCTGCTCCAGTTCATAGAGCTTGGCGCGCATCTGCTTCATCGCCGTCGCACGGTTCTTGTGCTGCGAGCGCTCGCTCTGGCATTGCACGACGGTATTGGTCGGGATATGCGTCATGCGCACTGCGGATTCGGTCTTGTTGACGTGCTGGCCACCGGCGCCACTCGCCCGGTAGACATCGACACGCAGATCGGAAGGATCGATCTCGATCTCGATATCCTCGTCGATCTCCGGCGAGACGAAGACTGCCGCAAAGGAGGTATGGCGGCGGTTCCCGGAATCAAAAGGCGACTTGCGCACCAGCCGGTGCACGCCGGTCTCGGTACGCAGCCAGCCATAGGCATAAGGGCCGGTCACATGAATGGTCGCACCCTTGATACCCGCCACCTCGCCATCCGAGCTGTCGATGATCTCGGTGGCAAAGCCCATGTTCTCGCAGTACTTGAGGTACATCCGCAGCAGCATCGCCGCCCAGTCCTGGGCCTCGGTCCCGCCGGCACCGGACTGGATATCCAGAAACGCATTCGCGTTGTCGAGCTTGCCGGCGAACATGCGCTGGAACTCGAGCTGCTCGACATCTGCCGACACGCGCTTGAGGTCGCGCACGACCTCGTCAACCGTGGAATCGTCGTTTTCCTCTTCGGCCAGATCCAGCAAGTCTGATGCATCGCGCAGGCCGCGCTCGATCTTTTCGACACCTTCCACCACGGTCTCGAGCTCCGAGGCTTCCCGGCCAAGCACCTCGGCGCGCTTCGGGTCATTCCAGACGGCGGGATCCTGCAGGGCCTCGCGGACCTCGCTCAGCCGGCGCTGTTTGGCGTCGAGGTCAAAGGTACCCCCTCAGAGCGCCATTACGCTCCTGGAGGTCGCGGATGCTGAGCTTGATCTGGGCGGTTTCCATGGGAACCTGTCGCTGGCGAAAGCGGGAATGCTAGACGCAATGCCCGCACTCAACAACCGGCCGGTGCACCACGAACTCTCTCAGGCGATGCACTCGACCACCAGCTGCGCCGTGCGCGACTGTCGCCAGGTGTTTACCTCGAGGCGATAAACCAGGCGCACCGGGGCATCCCGGGACCCCTGCAGCGGCGCCTGATTGAACGCCACCGCATCGACCGGATCACCACCATCGGGATGCTGCACGCGCAGGCGCAGGTGTTTCCCGCCGATTACCCGCTGTTCACACAGCCTGAAGACATTGTCGAACAGCGGTTCCGGGAAGCCCTGCCCCCAGGGGCCGGCCGCAGCAAGCGTCTCGGCCAGATCCAGCTGCAGGTCCTGTGCTTCCAGGGCGCCGTCGGTCCACAGGCTGTCATCGCTGCCCAGCTGCTCACGTTGCCGGCCAACCGCCAGCGCAAAGGCCGAGCGGAACCGCGGCAGCTCGGCTTCCGGAAGCGTGATCCCGGCTGCCATCGCATGGCCGCCGAAGCGCACCGCCGGTCCGGACATGGCCGCAAGCGCCTCGGCCATCGCATCACGGATGTGCAACCCTTCCACCGA
>JAHDYN010000159.1:0-2135 GCA_023383735.1 Gammaproteobacteria bacterium
AGGTGCACACGGGGTTCCCGAGTGAACTCACGCCCGAGAAGTGGCCGCGCGAGTCCGCCGGCAAGTTTCTGCGCATCGCCGAGATCTTCCAGCGCGTCGCCAGTCTTGCCGAACTGGAAAACCCCGACACCACCAGTGCCGATTACTCCGGCACCTGGACGCGGGTTGGTCCGTGGCTGCCGTGGATGCGGCAGGGCCAGGCCGACGGCTCGCTGCTGTTCCGCACCTTCATGACCAAGCTGTCCAGCATCGACCAGCTGCCGGCCGGCCTGCGCAAGATCACCGAGGAGCGCTTGCCGGAATACTTCCAGGCACCGCCTGCAAGCAGCTGGGGCAGCAAGAACGACTCGAGCTTCAGCGTGTATGCGCGCGAGAACGAGCCGCTGCCACCGAAGTAGGAGCGCGTTCAGGCGCGATGCGGTACCCCGCCGCATCGCGCTGCTTCGCCCATCGCAGCGGCAACGGGCCGTCAGGCGGCGGCTGTCAGTGATACGGCCGTATCAGGAAAGGCTTTCAGGATCTTCTGGTCGGCAGTGACCAGTTTCGTGTCCAGTCGCCTGGCGAGAGCAACGAACTCGCAGTCATATGCGGAGCAGGAACTCTGGCTCACCAGGCGCAGTACATCGTGAGACGGCACGTCGAATTCGCGATCGGCAAGCAGCGTTTCAGCTGAGGTTTGTATCCGGTAAGCCTGTTCGAGCGTAATGGCTTTTTGCCGGATATACAGGCCGAGCACGTTGCGCATTTCACTGCGCCATAGCCTTGGAGCCACCCACTCCGGGTCGATGCCCAGCAGTTTTTCAGCCTGTGAGCTCAGCTCCGTGGGCAGGTAGAGATACACCAGGACATTGCTGTCAACGACGATCACGGCCGTCCCTGTCCGGTTGCCTTTCTGATGTCGGCAGACTTGAACTTCCTGCCCTTGAGTTCATCCCGGATCTGACGTGCCTGCTCGAGGTGCGCTTCATTGCTGATCCTTGCCGGCAGCAGCACCCGTTCCAGGCAGGCGATAACCTCGCTGTTGAGGCTGCGATGATGAGCTTCTGCAGCGCTCTTCAGGCTGTTGTAGATATCGTCGGGTATGTTCTTCAGGGTTATGGTCATGGCCATTGCCGCAATCCTCATGGAACCATTATGGAACCAGTATGGTTTTGGCTGCTGATTGGCGTCAAGATGTATTTGCTCATGTCCTCAAGGGGTTTGTCGCGCGGGCAAACCGGGACTGACCGGCAGATTCTGTTTGCGTGCCGGATGGTTGAGGATTGCGATGGTTTGTCCGGAAGAATCGCGCCTGAAGGCGCTCCTGCGGCCGCTCCTGCGGTCGCTGCTGCGTTAAACTGCCGCCCATGCTCAGCTACCCGCATTTCGATCCGGTCGCGTTCCGGATCCCCCTCGAATTCACCCTGCCCTGGGGCACGCACTTCGGGCCGCTGGCCGTGCGCTGGTACGGCATCACCTACCTGGTCGGTTTTGTCGCCGCCTGGATACTGGCACGCCGCCGCGCAAATCGCCCGGATTCGCCGGTCACGCCGCTGCAGGTCGATGACCTGATCTTCTATGCGGCCTGCGGCGTGATCCTCGGTGGACGGATCGGCTACATGCTGTTCTACGGCTTCGACCAGATCCTCGAAAACCCCCTCAACCTGCTGCGCATCTGGGAAGGCGGCATGTCCTTCCATGGCGGTTTCATCGGCGTGCTGGTGGCCATGTGGCTGTATGCGCGCAAGCTCGACACGCGGTTCTTCCGGCTGACTGACTTCATCGCACCGCTGGTGCCGATCGGGCTCGGTGCAGGGCGTATCGGCAATTTCATCAACGGCGAACTCTGGGGCGCGACCACCACGGTGCCCTGGGCGCTGATCGTGGACGGGCAGGCACGGCATCCCTCGCAGCTGTACCAGGCAGGGCTGGAAGGTCTGGCGCTGTTCCTGATCCTGTGGATCTGGTCATCGCGGCCGAGGCCGCTGATGTCGGTGTCGGCGCTGTTCCTGCTCGGTTACGGCCTGTTCCGGTTTGCCGTGGAGTTCATCCGTCTGCCCGATGCGCACCTCGGCTACCTGGCTTTCGGCTGGCTGACCATGGGCCAGGCGCTCTCGCTGCCGATGGTGGTAGCCGGAATCATCATGCTGATGATG
>JAHDYN010000159.1:2145-5250 GCA_023383735.1 Gammaproteobacteria bacterium
CGCTGCGCGGGCCGGACTCGGTGCCGCGCAGCTGATCGGGGAGTCCCGTTGCAACAGTATCTCGACATGATGCGCCATGTGCGCGAGCACGGTGTGCGCAAGGACGACCGCACCGGTACCGGTACGCTCTCGGTGTTCGGCCATCAGATGCGTTTCGACCTTGCGGCCGGCTTCCCGATGGTGACCACCAAGAAACTGCATCTGCGCTCGATCATCCATGAGCTGCTGTGGTTCTTGCAGGGCGATACCAATATCGCGTATCTGCGCGAGAACGGTGTGGGCATCTGGGACGAGTGGGCCGACGAGCAGGGCAATCTCGGCCCGGTCTACGGTGCGCAGTGGCGGTCATGGCCCGCGCCGGATGGCCGCCATATCGACCAGATCAGCCAGGTGCTCGCGGAGCTGCGCCACAATCCGGATTCCCGGCGACTGATCGTCAGTGCCTGGAATGTCGCCGAGCTGCCGAAGATGGCGCTTGCCCCCTGCCATGCGCTGTTCCAGTTCTGGGTGGCGGAGGGCCGGCTGTCCTGCCAGCTCTATCAGCGCAGTGCGGACATCTTTCTCGGCGTGCCTTTCAACATCGCCTCCTATGCGCTGCTGACCCACCTGGTCGCCGAACAGAGCGGCCTGCAGCCGGGCGAGTTCATCTGGACCGGCGGCGACTGCCATCTCTATCTCAATCATCTGGAACAGGCCGATGAACAGCTGCGCCGCAAACCGCTGCCCTTGCCGCGGCTGGTGCTGAAGCGCAAAGCACCGACGCTGTTCGACTACCGCTACGAGGACATCGGGATCCTCGACTACGCCAGTCACCCGCACATCAAGGCCCCGGTTGCGGTCTGAGCCACCCGCCCGAACGGCGCGGTCAGTCCTGGCTGCGCGGCACGCTGACGATTCTTGCCGGCCCGTCGAGGCGCACGGCGGTGAGCTTGCGGCCCCACACGCAGCCGGTATCGATGCCGAGCAGCCGGTCCCTTTGCAGCAGGCCGAGCGAGGCCCAGTGGCCGAACACGATGCGTACCGCGGTCGTTTGCCGGTCGGGCAGATCGAACCACGGGATGAGTCCTGGCGCCTGCGTGCCGGGTGGGCCGTTCTCCGCCAGGTCGAGGCTGCCGTCAGGCCGGCAGTAGCGGATCCGGGTCAGGCAGTTGGTGATGAAGCGCAGGCGATCCTGACCGCTGAGCGCCGGTGACCAGCGCGCCGGCTCGTCGCCGTAGAGGCCGCGGATGTAGTTTGCGCAGTGCGGGCCACGCAAGGCCTGTTCGACTTCGCGGGCCAGCTTGATGACGAGCAACGGATCCCACTGGGGCGCGACGCCGGCATGCACCAGCAGGGTGTTCAGTTCCGGCCGGTAAACCGCCAGCGGCCGGTGCCGCAGCCAGTGCACCAGTTCTTCGCCATCCGGTGCCTGCAGGACCTCGGCGAGTTCCTGGTGTTTTGCGCGCGCGCGATTGCCGAAGGCCAGCGCAATCAGGTGCAGGTCGTGATTGCCGAGCACCACGGTCGCCTGGCTGCCGAGCGAGCGGACCAGGCGCAGGGTCTCGAGTGACTTCGGGCCGCGATTGACCAGATCGCCGACGAACAGCAGCTCGTCGTGCTGCCGGTCGATGCGCAGCAGATCGATCAGTTGCGCCAGCTCGTCACGGCATCCCTGGATATCGCCGATCGCGTAGATCGCCATGGGGCGGTGTGCCGGGGAGCCTCAGTGCAGGACGCCGGGTACCGCCAGCCGGAAACACGGGATATCGGCACGAAACTGCGCGCCGTCATCGCTGCGCATGCCGTAGCTGCCTTCCATGGTGCCGACCGGCGTTTCGATCACGGCACCGCTGGAGTAGCGGTGTCGCTGTCCGGGCTGGATGGTGGGTTGTTCACCGACCACGCCGTCGCCGCGCACCTGCTGCACCTTGCCGTTGGCGTCGGTGATGATCCAGTGCCGGTCGAGCAGGCGGGCCGCAACCACACCGGTATTCTGGATCGTGATGGTGTAGGCAAACACGTAGCGCTCGCTCTCGGGCTCCGACTGGTCGGCGAGATAGTGGGTTTCCACCGTGATCTTGAGGCTCGTGGTGCTGGTATTCGTGCTCATGAGGGCCATTCTGGGAGAGTGCTCCCGTGCTTGGCAAGTTCGGGCTTCATGCCGGCGAAAAAGCTGCCAAGTTGCAGCCAGGCGGCCGGCGGCAGCTGTTCGGGCCGCAGCCCCGGGTCGATGCCGGCGGCGGTGATTTCCGCCGCCGTCGCCAGGCTGCGCAGGCCGTTGCTGAGCCGCTTGCGGCGCATGCCGAAGGCCGCCGTGGCCAGGCGGTCGGCAATTGACAGAATGTCCGCATTGGCCAGCGGGACCGGGTGTGGCACCAGCCGCAGAAACACCGAATCCACCTGCGGCGGCGGATTGAAACTGCCCGGACTGATGTCGAACAGCGGCTCGATGCGACAGCGCAGCGCGAGCGCCACGGTCAGCCTTCCGTAGGTCTTGCTGCCGGCTGCGGCAGCCATGCGTTCACCCACTTCTTTTTGCAGCATCACATGCAGGTCGTGCCAGACCGCGCCATGGCGCAGGAAATGAAACAGCAGCGGCGTGGAGATGTTGTAGGGCAGGTTGCCGACCAGGCGCAGCTTCTCGCCCGGCGCCGCAAGGCTGCTGAAGTCAAAGGCCAGGGCATCGGTGCAGTGCACGGTGCAGCGCTCCGTCTGCACGCGGTCGGGCAACGCGCGGGCCAGGTCGCGGTCGATTTCGATGGCATCGAGTCGCGCGCCGCTGGCGAGCAGCGGCCTGGTGATTGCGCCCTGGCCAGGGCCGATCTCGACGAAATGGTCGCCGGCAGCCGGCGCGACATGCGCGAGGATCTTGCGGATGATGTTGCCGTCGTGGAGGAAATGCTGGCCAAAGCGCTTTCGCGGCCGCGCCCTGCTCATGATTGCTGACGGGCAGCCATCTCGATGGCGAGCTTGACCGCTGCGCGCAGGCTGCCCGCATCGGCCCGACCGGTGCCGGCCAGTTCGAGGGCCGTGCCGTGGTCCACGGAAGTCCGGATGATCGGCAGACCGAGCGTCACATTCACCGCACGGCCAAAGCCGTGATGCTTGAGCACCGGCAGACCCTGG
>JAHDYN010000160.1 GCA_023383735.1 Gammaproteobacteria bacterium
CCTGGATGCCGAGCAGCTCGAACTGCGTCTGCTCGCGCAGCTTCTTGTCGAGCGCGCCCAGCGGTTCGTCGAGCAGCAGCAGCTTCGGCCGCTTGACCAGTGATCGCGCCAGCGCAACGCGCTGGCGCTGGCCGCCGGACAACTGGTGCGGCTTGCGCTGCGCGTACGACGTCATCTTGACGATATCGAGGATTGCCCCGACCCGCTCGCTGATTTCCGCGCGGTTGAGCTTCTCCTGCTCCAGTCCGAAGGCGACGTTCTTCCAGGCCGTCATGTGCGGAAACAGCGCGTAGGACTGGAACATCATGTTGGCCGGGCGCTCATAGGCCGGGATGCCGGCCATGTCCTGGCCATCGATGAATATCGAACCGGAAGTCGGCGCATCGAAACCGGCCAGCATGCGCAGCAGCGTGGTCTTGCCGCAACCGGATCCGCCGAGCAGGCAGAAGATCTCGCCCTGGTTGATGCTCAGGCTGACGTTGTCCACCGCAACGAAATCACCGAATTTCCTGGTGACACCGTCGAGGCGCACGTACTCGTGCACGGCTTCAGCGACCGGTCTTGAAGCGCGTCCAGGAGCGGGTCAGGAGACGCGTGAACTCGGGCGTCTCGGCCAGGTCCGGCACCAGCCTCGTCATGACCTCGGCGGAGGGGTAGATGCTCGGGTCATTGCGGACCGCCTCGTCCACCAGCGCGTAAGAGGCCACATTGCTGTTCGCGTAGTTGACGTAGCTGGAATTCCGCGCTGCGATCTCCGGCCGCAGCAGGAAATCGATGAACAGGTGGGCATTGAGCGGGTGCTTTGCATCCTTCGGTATGGCGAGCATGTCGAAGAACATGATCGCGCCCTCCTTCGGCAGGCTGTAGCGGATGGTGTTGCCCTTGCCGGCTTCGTCGGCGCGATCACGGGCCTGCAGCACATCGCCCACCCAGCCCAGCGCCAGGCAGATCTCGCCGTTGGCGAGATCGTCGATGTACTTCGACGAGTTGACATAGCGGATCGAGGGCCGGATCTTCATCAGCACGTCTTCAGCGGCCTGCAGGTCGGCCGGATCCTCGCTGTTTGCTTCCTTGCCCAGGAGGATGAGCACCGTACCCACCACTTCGGAGGGCGCATCCAGAATCGCCACGCCGCAGTCTGCGAATTTCGACACGACGGCCGGATCGTAGAACATCCGCCAGCTGTCGGTGGGCGCATCGGGCATGCGCTGGTTGATCATCTCGACGTTGTAACCCACCCCCGAGGTACCCCAAAGGTAGTTGACCGAGTACTTGTTGCCCGGGTCGTGGAGTGCCACGCGCTGCGTGATGTCGGGATCAAGGTTCTTCAGGTTCGGCAGCAGCGCGGTATCGAGCGGCTGGAACACGCCGGCGGTAATCTGCCGCTCCAGGAACGAAGCCGAGGGAACCACGATGTCGTAACCGGTGTTACCGGCCAGCAATTTCGTCTCGACGACTTCATTTGAATCGAAGACATCGTAGTTCACCTTGATCCCGTACTCCGCCTCGAACTCCTTGACCACGACGTCATCGATATAGTCGGACCAGTTATAGACATTGAGGATTTTCTCGGCATCAGTCTGCACCGCAGAAGCGCCAGCCGGCGGCGAAACCGTGCTGCCCGCATCGGGCTTCGGGCCACCGCAGGCGCCGAGCAGCAGTGCGGCAGCAAGGGCCAGACCGGCCCGAGGCAGATGGCTGTTCATGTCGATGTCCCCCGATGCATTTGCGAAACACTGTGGGCCTGAACCGGTCGGCCCCGGTCTTTATAGCGCAGGCCTCGCACGGGGGAAAGGCAACTTTCAGGCGTCGACCGGCCGCGAGGATCTGCTGGTCATATGCCCGGTGTCTCGTGCTACATTTTGCGCTGCTTCAAGCACAACCCCAGGGGGCAGATCCATGCGCAGTCTTGCAGCCGTTTCCGCACTGGCTATTTTCGGCCTGGCGACCACCACCCACGCCGAGATCACGGGCACCGCCGCAGTCACCAGCGACTACGATTTTCGCGGCGTGTCCTTGAGCGACGAGGACCCGGCGTTTCAGGCCAGCATCGACTACGCCCATGACAACGGCTTCTACGCCAGCCTCTGGGGCAGCAGCATCGATTACGGCCCCGATTACGATGGCACGATCGAGATCGACTTGGGCGCCGGGCTCTCGGGCGAAACGGAGCTCGGCATCGGCTGGGATGTCGGCCTGGTCTGGTACGCCTACCCCGACAGCGACTCATCGCCCGCCAAGCTGGAGATCGAGGACTACGGTGAGGCCTACCTCGGCGGCAGCTACAAGATGCTCGATGCCAAGGTCTGGTATACGGACGATTACGGCGATACCGGCGACGACGCGTGGTACACCGAGCTCAACGCCAGTTTCGAACTGCCGGCCGGCCTGACCCTGGACCTGCATATCGGCCAGAGCTTCGGTGACTACTGGGATGCCATTGCTGACGATGCCGAGAGCGAGCTCGAAACGACCGGCATCGACGGTGACTACACGGACTGGTCAATCGGCCTCGGTTATACGGTCGGCTACTTCGATCTGAACCTGCGCTACGTCGACACCGACACGGACTCGGATCTCGAGGTCAACAGCGGTGCCTTTGCCAATGACAGCCGGGTGGTCTTCACGGTATCGACCAGTTTCCCCTGGGCCAACTGAGACGCCGGGGACCTGAATGCGAAGCCGGGGCGATCTCCCCTAGCGGGTCGCCCCGAATTCCTTCCTGCAGCTGGTGCAGGCGGGCGCTGTCATCAGCGGCTTGTACAGCGCACCGTCCAGTGCGGCGGACCAGAACCACCGGTTGCCGCAGTCCGGACAACGGATGAACAGGCAGCCAAAGGCATAGCCGGCGACAGCGAGGATGGTGCCCACCGTCCACGACATCCCGGCAGACTCGAAGAGCGGCACAAAACTGCCGATCAGCAGCAGGAGGATGGCCAGCGCCAGCTTCCAGAACTGCCCGGTACGCGTCACCACTGAATGCGAAAACATCGACTCTCCCCAGCGGCCGGTTATTTGCCGGCCTGAATCAGGCTGCGCTTCAACGACACCGGCATGCGCTTGATGGCCGCTTCCCGCCGCTGGGCCGCGCTCCGGTCTTCCGCAGGCTCGCTGTACACCAGTTCAACAGGCCGGCGCGAGCGAGTATAGGCGCTACCCGTGCCGGCATTGTGCTGACCGATGCGCGCATCGAGATCCCTGGCGATCCCGGTGTACAGGCTCTGGTCTGCACACTGCACAATATAGACGTGCCACATCGGGCTGGCCGGCGTTCCTGTCACAAAACTGCTCGATGATGATCAAACGATCGAATGCGCCGGCCGCTTGCGCAAAAAGCCAAACAAGCCAAACAAGCCAAACCCGGCACCCTGTAACACTTTGTAACGGGGCGCATCCGCGGTCGGGGTGAGGGCGAACTACATCCCATCGACACTCACACTGGAGAACTCGCCATGACCCGCATCAATACCGTCACCCGCTACGTCGAGACCGCCTTCGTCGCCACCCTGAGCCTCGTGGCGCTCGCCGGCATCATCCGCCTGATCGTGCTCGCCGTCTGAGCGGTGCGAGCCGGGCAGGCGGTCGGATCTACGCGGTGATCCTGCGGCGCGTCCAGCCGAATCCGGCCAGCAGTGCGGTTGAGAGCAGCAAGGCGCCGGGGGGAACTGGCACCACTGTGGTGAGGGCTGCCTGCCCGATGATGGCGTGACCGGCGGACGTCGGATGCGCCGTGTCCCACCAGAAGTAGCTGTCCGGGTCCGCACACTGCGCTCTTGTACCACCGCCGAAGATCAAGCCGTCATAACAGGCGTTCGACACGTTGCTCAGCCCGTAGTCGCCGGGTGCAGCGCGTATCTGGTTGAACAGGCCGAAGACATCCAGCTCCATCAGCTTGATATCCAAGCCGGCGCGCAGGTTTGAAAGCGCGGTGGCATAGGCCTGGTTCGAAGCCGCGATGCCCGGCGAGGGCGAACCGATGCCATTTGGCGAGAAGCCCAGGTCGTAGAGGTTCAGAAACAGGAAGTTCCTGGCGCCGGCGCTCTGCAGGTCGGTGATCAGTCCGGTGATGTTGCCGGCGGATACCGCCGGGTTGATCCCCTGGCCAAGGTCGACGCCACCGGCCCAGATCAGATAGAGCGCATCGGCATTTGCCGTGCCCCCGACCTTGCCCAGGTAGGCGCCGCCCTGGCTGCGGATCGCTGCGGTATTGGCACCGCCAACCGCGTAGTTGTTGCCACCCACCGAGGAGGCGCTCAGGCCGAGGCCCAGCCCGCCGGCCAGGTACTCGGCCGCCACTGTGCCATTGGACCAGCGCCCGGGTGAATACGGCGGCGTTTCGGCTGCCGGCCCGCCATTGCCGCTGGTGTTCAGGCTGGCACCGAAGACCACCAGTTCGGTATAGACCGGTGCCGCCTGCAGCGGAGCAGCCAGGAAAGCGAGGAGTAGGCCAAGGAAACCGAGAAGCACCTGCATATGCCACCACCTGTACTCGGCCCGTTTTTGGGTGCCCGTGGAATGACGGGCATCAGTTGATTATGGGGACCGATGGCCGACGTTATCAAAACCGGATCACAGCGGGAAGCCGTTGCGCTTATGTAAAGTGCGCGGCGCGGATTCGCGACACCTTCGCAGCCTGCGGCAGGCGGTAAAAGCCGCGCAACTCACGCACCAGTTCGGGCGTCAGCCGGTCAGCGGGATAGCGGTTCTCCAGGCCGGCACAGTAGCGGCAGGCCAGATGACTGGCATCGTGGTAGCGGTCACGTTCCTCGGCATCGAGCCCGGGGACCGGGCAGGTATCGATGAACAGCCGCTGCAGCAGGGACCCGCCCAGGTCCGCACCCGGCTGCTGCTCGAGCAGCAAGCGCGTGCTCACATACTTGTCGACCTCCGCCTGCATTTCGAGTTCCAGCAGGCTCACCGGCTGGTCGAGGCCTGCATTCCAGACCAGATAGCTGAAGTGACTGACGCCCTCCAGCAGGGTCCAGAAGTCGGCGAGGTTTGCACCGCACAGGCGCTCGCGGGGATCGGCAACCGCCAGCCGTGCGAGCACCGCCGCATCGAGATACAAGGCCAGATCGATGCCGTCATCGTCCTGCATGACGATGAGTTTTTCATCGATATTGCGGCCGGGCGCGCCGGCGACGAGGCTGTCTAGCAGCACGGCATCGGTGACCAGGAAATCACGCACATCGTGCGCGAGTTCCACGGCATAGAAACGGCCGATCTGATCCTGCATGTCACGGA
>JAHDYN010000161.1 GCA_023383735.1 Gammaproteobacteria bacterium
CCCAGCCAGGTGCCTCGCTGCTGCTGGCACTGGCCGGCCCGCCGACCGTGGGTGGCCTCGACGCGCCGGCCAGTGCGCTGCCGCCGGCGGCACCAGACGCAGGTGTCGCTCGGGCGCCACCGGTCATAGCCGCGACCGCGCCAGCCGCTCGCGCTTTCAGCGTGCTGGCGGCCTGCAAGCCAGCACTCGCCCCGCGGCCGGCGAGACGCGCACCGCCCGCCACGGCCGCACCACCGGCCACCGCAAGGCCGGTGGCCGCGAGCGCGGTACCCGCCGCTGCGCCGGCGCCGAGTTGCGGGGCACCGGCGACCAGACCGGCGGCAATGCCTGGTCCGAAGATGCCAAGACCGAACAGCGCCAGGGCGCCGAGCATCGTCGCCAGCGCGACATCGAGGCTCGGGTCAGCGCCGGGCGGCGCGACGAACTCGCCAAATATCCCGCTGCCGATGCCAACAATCACTGCCAGCACCAGCACCTTGATACCGGAAGCCACCACGTTGCCGAGCACCCGCTCGGCCAGAAACGCCGTACGGTTCCACAACGCAAAGGGCACCAGAACAAAGCCGGCCAACGTCGTCAACTTGAACTCGATCAAGGTCACGAACAGCTGCACCGCCAGCACGAAGAAGCTGACAATGACCACCAGCCAGGCGAGGAACAGCACGGCGATGCTGTCGAGGTTTACAAACACTTCCGGGAAGCCGGCGAGGTCGCCGATCTGCACGAGTAACGGCCGACCCGCCTCGACACCGACGGCGGCGAGTCGCCCGGGCTGCAAGAGCTCGGCTTCCGTCAGCGCGGTGCCAGTGGCAGTAAGGCCGAGTCCGGCGAAGGAGTGAAAGAGGATGCCGGCGAGCTGGTTGAAGTTGTTGAGGATGAACGCAAACGCACCGACGTAGAGGATCTTCTTCAGCAGTTTGGCGATGACGTCATCGGTACCCCCCATCGCCCAGAAGAGGCCAGCAAGCGTCACGTCGAGGGCCACCAGAATACCGGTGAGCCAGGCCACCTCCCCGCCCAGCAACCCGAAGCCCGAGTCGATGTATTGCGAGAAGATGGCCAGGAAGCGATCGATGACGCCGAGATTGTCCATGGGCTGGAACCGGGTGAGTGCGGGTCAGTGAATGACTACGGTGCAAACAGTTCGACAGCGGCCGGCGTGTAGCGCGTGCCGTCACCGAGGAACTTCACGCGCACCGCCCGGGCCCGCTCGGCTGCGGCCACCGTGCGCGCCGCTTCGGTCGCGACTGCGCGTCCCTCGCTGATGGCAAGTTGCTGGGCCTGCAGCTGCTGGCGGATGGAGAGCGCCAACAACTGATTGCCGGCCTGGGTTGCTTCCAGAGCACCGGCCGCGCCCTGACTGCGCGTGACCAGATCACCGAGCACTGAGGCGTCGCTGCGGAAGTTCTCCTGCACCTGGGCTTGCACGCGCACGGCGGTGCGCAGCGCTTCGAGCGAGTTCCGCCAGTGCTCGCGGGCATCGTTCCGCAGCTGCGCGCCGGGGACGGCCGGGTCATAGGTATCCGGGTACAGTGCGGCGAACTGCGCTTCCACCTGCGTCACCGCGAACACCAGACCGCGCGCCTCGGCGATCAGTCGATCGGTGGCAGCCAGCGCGACGCGCAGGTCATTCAGCGCATTGAAATCCAGCGCGCGCAGATTGCGCGCCTGGTTCTGCAGCATCAGGGCTTCGTTCTGCAGCTGGTGAATCTGGTTGTTCACCTGCTGCAGGGTGCGCGTGGCGGTCAACAGGTTCTGGCGGAAGTTCGAGGCATCGAAGACGGCAATAGCGTGGGCCGGTCCGGCCGTCACGCCGATCAGCAGCATGAGGGCAACAGTCTTTTTGATGGCGTTCATGAGGGTCTCCCGGGAGGTGAGCTGAGGGAAAAGTTCTCGGCCAGCAGTGCGGCCCAGGGCAGGTCGCGGTGCCGCAGCCACGCCGCAGCAAATGCTGCGGCGGCTGATTCGGGTCCGATACTCATATATATAGAGTCGATGGCCCGCTGGTCGGCCGGGGTCGAAGCACCGGCGAAGGCCAGCGCGATGGGCCCGAGGTCGAGGTCGAAGAGCCGGGCACCGAGTGCCGACTGGTAGTAGTACTCGCGCTTGGGGATCGCGCGGGCAATGATGCTGATCTGCCGGTCGTTGAGCCCGAAGCCCTGGTAGATGGTCTTGAGCTGGGGCTCCGTGGCCTGCGGTGAAGGCAGAAAGATGCGGCTCGGGCAGCTCTCAATGAGAGCGGGCGCTATGGACGAGCGGCCGATATCGGCCAGCGACTGGGTAGCGAAGATCACGGCCACGTTGCGCTTGCGCAAGGTCTTGAGCCACTCGCGGATCCGGCCGGCAAAGGCCGGGTCGTCCAGAAACACCCAGGCCTCGTCGAGGATCAGCAGTGTCGGTGCCCCGTCAAAACGCGCCTCCAGCCGATGAAACAGGTACGTCAGCACCGGCAACACCGCGCTCTTGCCGTGCATCAGCGCTTCCATCTCGAAGCCCTGCACGTCCGCACCGCCCAAGCGATCGTGGTCCGCATCGAGCAACCGCCCGTGCGCGCCGCTCAGTGTGTACGGCTGCAGGGCTTGGCGCAGATCGTGGGACTGCAGAAGGATCGAGAGCCCGGTCAGCGTGCGCTCCACGACCGGCGCGGACGACAAGCTGCCGAGTGCTGACCAGACCGCGTCCTTGACCGCCGGGGTGAGCACCACGCCTTCGTGGGCCAGCAGCGTGGCCAGCCACTCCGCCGCCCAGGCCCGCTCGGTCGGGTCATCAAGACGGGCCAGGGGCTGGAAGGCAATCGCGCCCTCGGCGCCGAGGTCATAGTGCTCGCCGCCGAGCCCAAGGACGGTGGCGCGCACCGAGCCGCCCTTGTCGAACACGAACACTCGCGCGCCGGGGTAGCGGCGGAACTGGAGGGCGAGCATCGCCAGCAGCACCGACTTGCCGGCACCGGTCGGACCCACCACCAGGGTGTGGCCCACGTCACCGATATGAGTGACCAACCGAAACGGCGTCGCGCCGCCGGTGCGGGTAACCATCAGCGGCCCGCCGTCGAGATGCGCGTTGCGCTCCGGCCCCGCCCAGACCGCCGAGAACGGCATCAGATGCGCGAGGTTAAGGGTCGAGATCAATGGCTGACGGACGTTGGCGTAGACCTGTCCCGGTAGCGAGGACAGCCAGGCCTCGACCGCGTTGAAGGACTCCGGCACGGTGACAAACCCCCGGCCCTGAATCACCCGCTCGACGGCTTTGCGCTGCTCGTCAGCCAGCGCCGGGTCGGGATCACTCACGACGACAGTGGCGGTCACATAACCGTAGGCCACCGCGTCGCTGCCCAGTTCCTGCAGCGCCTGGTCCGCGTCAGCCGCCTGGTTGTCAGCGTCGGAGTCCACCAAAGGACTCGCCTCCTGGGTCAGCGTCTCGCGCAACATCGCCACCAGTCCCTTGCGCTTACTGAACCAGTGCCGGCGGAGCGTGGTGAGTTCGTGCTCGGCGGCCGCCTTGTCCAGGCAGATAAAGCGCGTGGTCCAGCGGTACGCAAAGCCAAGATGATTGAGGTCGTCGAGCAGCCCCGGCCAGGTGGTCGCCGGGAAGCCCCGGACGGTCAGCACCCGCAGGTGGTCGTTCCCCAGCATCGGGCTCAAGCCACCCGCCAACGGCGCGTCCGCCAGGAGTGCGTCCAGATGAAACGGCACCTCAGGCACCGCCACCGGGTGACGGCTGGTCGAGACGCAGCTATGCAGGTAGGTCAATGTCTCTACATCGCTGAGCCACTGCACGTCGGGCAGCGCACTCGCCAGCAGCGCCAGCAAGCGGTCTGTGGCGGTCACGAAGGTGGTGAGCTGCTCGCGCCAATCGATGCTTGCGGTGGCCGGCTGCTCGTAAAGCCAGCGGGTGGCGCGCGCCCGCGACTCGGGCGGCGGCAGCCAGACCAGGCTGAGGTGGTAGGCGCTCTCGAAGTGCGTGCCGGCCGACTCGAAGGCGGCCCGGCGCTCCTCGTCCACCAGTTGGGAGAGCGCGTCCGGGAAGCGGCCCACCGGGTAGGGTGCCGCCGGGCGCCGGGCGGCCTCGATACCCAGCGCCCAGCCCGAGCCCAGGCGCTTGAGCGCATTGTTGAGACGCGCGGTGGCAGCCAGCAGCTCGCTCTCGCTGGCACTGTCCAGGTCCGGTCCGCGAAAGCGGGCCGTGCGCTGAAACGCGCCGTCCTTGTTCAGGACCACGCCCGGCGCCACCAAGCCGGCCCACGGCAGGTAGTCGGCGAGTCCTCGCGGTCGCTGCTGATACTCGGTGAGCGCGAACATCACTCAGACCCCCAAGTGCGTCGGGTATTTGAGGTGCCGCGCAAACACCTCCAGAAACTGCGGGTCGGTCTTGGCACCCCACACGGCGAGCGTGTGGCCGACCACCGCCAGCACGGCACCGAGCACCCAGAGCTGCAAGCCGATGCCGACCGCGGCAGCCAGCGTGCCGCTGACGATGGCCAGCGGCCGGGGCGCGCCGCCGAGCAGGATCGGCTCGGTCAGTGAGCGGTGCAGCGGCACTTCAAAGCCCGGATCGGTCACGCGACCACCGCCCCGCCGGCGAAGCTGAAGAAGCCGAGGAAGAACGTCGAGGCGGCAAAGGCAATCGACAGGCCGAAGACAATCTGGATCAGCCGCCGGAAACCACCGCTCGTATCGCCAAACGCGAGCGTCAGGCCGGTGACGATGATGACCATCACGGCGATGATCCGCGCCACTGGACCCTGCACCGAGTCGAGCACCGCCTGCAGCGGTGCTTCCCACGGCATGTTGGAGCCGGCCGCCTGGGCCTGGGTGGCAACCAGCAATGACAGGTACAAGGCCCGCCGCACGACCGGCGACCGTCCACCATCAAGGTTCAGCATGAGTATCTCCGGGGGGTGTGATGACAGGCTCCAGGTGGTAACCATCCGGGGTGAGCCCGACCACCCGCACGATTTCCTCAACGCGCCGGCGCTGACCGCGCCCGGCGATGAACACGACGACATCCACCGCCTCGGCGATCAGCGCGCGGGGCACGGTGATGACGGTCTCTCGGATGAGTTGCTCCAGACGCGTGAGCGCACCGCGCGCAGAGCCCGCGTGCAGCGTGGCGATGCCGCCGGGGTGGCCGGTGCCCCAGGCTTTGAGCAAGTCGAGCGCCTCGGCGCCGCGCACCTCCCCCACCACGATGCGATCCGGCCGCAGGCGCAAGGTCGAGCGGACGAGGTCGGCCA
>JAHDYN010000162.1:0-582 GCA_023383735.1 Gammaproteobacteria bacterium
ATTCATGCACCGGAAAGCAAGCGCTGGCGGCGCTGAAAATCAACAGGCTGCTAGGCAAGCAGCAGGCTGTCGAGGATGGCCCCGGTCAGCAGCAGCCCGAGTTGCACGATCGAGGCAGCAAACACGCGCCAGGCCTGCGGGATGGTCGGCTTGTAGACCAGCACGATGCAGGACCGCAAGAAGACCACGCCGCCGACAACCGCACTGACGAGATAGATCCAGCCCATGCCCAGCCAGAAGGGAATGACCGACAGCAGCACAAGCAGGACGGTGTGGGCAAGAATCGTGACGGTGGCGACACGGTCGGCAACCACCACCGGCAGCATCGGCACGCCGGCCGCCTGATAGTCCCGGCGGCAGGCATAGGCGAGCGCCCAAAAATGGGGCGGCGTCCAGAGAAACAGCACGACGGCGAGGATCAACGGCGCGGGCGCGAGTTCGGCACCGACGGCAGCCGCACCCGCCATCACGGCAAAGCTGCCGGCCAGACCGCCGATCACGATGTTGAGCCAGGTGCGCCGCTTCAGCCAGACGGTGTACACGACACCGTAGGTGAATGCACCGAGGAAGATGTAGAAAGCA
>JAHDYN010000162.1:592-5224 GCA_023383735.1 Gammaproteobacteria bacterium
CGCGGCGACGACCGACAGGATCAGCACCAGAAGGATCCCGACGTACCAGAGCGGTGTCACGGCAAAGCGGCCGGTGACAAAGGCCCGCGTCGAGGTGCGCCGCATGATGCGGTCGATATCCGCCTCCCAGAGCTGGTTGAAGGCCCCGGCGCTGGCAGAGGACAGCAGCGTGGCGATACCGAGCACGGCAACCTGCCAGGCGGCGAGATCCGAGGCCGGGCTGACCGCAACCCCGGCCAGCGCACAGGCCGCGATCAGGAAGCCAAGACGCATCTTGGTGGTGTGATAGATGGTTCGCAGAGTGTCCAACGAGGGAGCCTTGATGATTTATCGTGATTCTGGAGCCATTCTAACCGAAGCCCGGCCAGATTCCGCCCCCGGTCTGGCCGGGGATCGCGCCGGCCTTATATAAGGTGGTTATGGCCGGATAACAACAATGTCGTTCCCAGTGCGCCCCCCTGCGGTTAGCGTGCACCGTGTCCCAACCGACCATCGAGCCGCAGGAGTCAGCGCGTGCCCGCAGCCGCCACACTGGTTTCCACACAGGAACGACCCGCCGCCCGCCGCGAGGGATCCGGGATCCTGTTCGATGAGGCGGAAACCCGTGCCCAGGCTGTGGCGCACTGCAACCAGCATTTCGAGTCCCTGTCGGCCGAAGAGCGCGTGGCCTGGGCCCTGGAACACCTGCCAGGCGAACATGTGCTCACCTCCAGCTTCGGCATCCAGGCCGCCGTGCTGCTGCACCTCGTCACGCGCCAGCGAGCGGATATCCCGGTGGTGTTCATCGACACCGGCTACCTGTTCCCGGAAACCTATGTTTTCGTCGACCAGCTCACCGAGCGCCTGAAGCTCAACCTCAGGGTTTACCGCAGCCCGCGCAGCCCCGCCTGGCAGGAAAGCCGGCACGGCCAGCGCTGGCAGCTGGGACTCGCCGGCATCGAAGCCTACAACCGCGAGAACAAGGTCGAGCCGATGGAACGTGCCCTGCGCGAACTCACCGTCGGCAGCTGGTTTGCCGGCCTGCGCCGCAGCCAGTCTTCAAGCCGCAGCAACGTGCCCTTCCTCAAGGCCCAGGGCGAACGCTGGAAGGTGCATCCGATCGCCGACTGGTCCGACCGCGATGTGTACCGCTATCTCAAGCAGTACGACCTGCCCTATCACCCGCTGTTCGAAAAGGGCTATATCTCGGTCGGCGATGTGCACACCACCAAACCCATACACGCGGTGAGCAGCGCCGAAGAAACCCGGTTTTTCGGCCTCAAGCGCGAATGCGGACTGCACGACATCGATCTCTCCGGACTCTAGGCTCAACCGGGGGCGTCAGGTCCACACTCCCCCGTCATTCCCACCGCCAGTCGCGGATCGCCGGCATGTCGTCGCCGTGGGCTTCAATGTACTGCTTGTGTTCGATGCGCCGGTCGCGCATCTGCTGACGCAGATGTGCAGCGCGGACTGCCAGGCCCGGGACACGGTCGATCACATCGCAGACCAGGTGAAAGCGATCGATATCGTTCAGTACGCACATGTCAAAGGGCGTGGTCGTCGTACCTTCTTCCTTGTAGCCGCGGACATGCAGATTGCCGTGATTGGTACGACGATATGTCAGCCTGTGAATCAGCCACGGGTAGCCGTGATAGACAAAGATGATCGGCCGGTCCACGGTAAACAGCGAATCAAAGCGCTTATCCGACAATCCGTGCGGATGCTCCTCTTTCTGCTGCAGCGTCATCAGATCGACGACATTGATCATGCGTATCTTCAGTTCGGGCAGGTTTTCACGCAGTATGGAAATGGCCGCGAGAGTTTCCAGCGTCGGCACATCTCCCGCACTGACCATGACAACATCAGGTTCCGCGCCGGCATCGTTGCTGGCCCACTCCCAGATGCCGATGCCCGCCGCACAATGCTTGCTGGCCGCAGGCATGTCGAGCCACTGGGGTGCCAGCTGCTTGCCGGCGACGATCACGTTGACGAAGTTGCGCGAACGCAGGCACGCCTCGGCCACACACAGCAGGGTATTCGCATCAGGCGGCAGATAGACACGGATGATGTCGGCTTTCTTGTTGACCACATGATCAATGAAACCAGGGTCCTGATGGGAAAATCCGTTGTGGTCCTGTCGCCAGACATGGGAGGTGAGCAGATAGTTCAGTGATGCGATGGGGCGTCGCCATGGAATTTCCGTCGTTGCAACCTTCAGCCACTTGGCGTGCTGGTTGAACATCGAGTCGACGATATGGATGAAAGCTTCATAGCAGGAGAACAGCCCGTGCCGGCCGGTGAGCAGATAGCCCTCCAGCCAGCCCTGGCAGGTGTGCTCACTCAGGATTTCCATGACCCGGCCATCCGGGGCCAGCTCCTCATCGGTCTCCCGCGTCGCTGCGAGCCATGTGCGATCGGTCACCTCGAATACAGCATCCAGGCGGTTTGAAGTCGTTTCGTCCGGACCAAAAAGGCGGAAATTACGCGCTTCCTCATTGAGGACAAGGATATCGCGCAGGAACTGACCGAGGATCCGGGTCGCTTCACCATCAGCGGCACCAGGAACACCGACCCCTATCGCATACTTGCTGATATCCGGCAGGCGCAGATCGCGCAGCAACAAGCCGCCATTTGCATGGGGATTAGCCCCCATGCGGCGCAGGCCCTTTGGTGCCAGTGCCGCCAGTTCCGGCCGCAGGCACCCTGCCTCATCGAACAATTCATCCGGACGATAACTGCGTAACCAGACCTCCAGTGCGGCCAGATGATCTGGCTGGCGGGCAAGATTGGAAAGCGGTACCTGGTGCGAACGGCAGTGGTCTTCGACCTGACGGCCATCGACGATCCGTGGTCCGGTCCAGCCTTTCGGTGTACGCAAGACCAGCATCGGCCAGCGTGGCCGTGCATGGGCGCGCCCCGCGCGTGCCTCCTGCTGTATGCGACGGATTCCAGCCATGGCCCAGTCCATCGCTGCCGCCATGGACTGATGCACAGGCATCGGATCAGAACCACTGACAACCCGTGGCTCGTAGCCACAGCCACGCAGGAACTGATCCAGTTCTGTTTCGCTGATACGTGCGAGCACCGCAGGGCTGGCTATCTTGTAACCGTTGAGGTGGAGAATCGGCAGCACCGCACCGTCGTGTACGGGGTTGAGAAACTTGTTGGAATGCCAGGCAGCAGCCAGCGGACCGGTTTCAGCCTCGCCGTCGCCAATCACGCAGGCCGCGATCAGCTCCGGATTGTCGAACACGGCGCCAAAGGCATGCGAGAGTGCATAACCCAGCTCTCCGCCCTCATGGATAGAACCGGGTGTTTCCGGAGCAACATGGCTTGGTACACCACCTGGAAACGAGAACTGCCGGAACAGGCGGCGCATGCCATCGGCATCGCGCGTTACATCCGGATAGAACTCGCTGTAGGTACCCTCGAGCCAGGTGTTCGCGCACAGGGCCGGTCCGCCATGCCCGGGCCCGGCGATATAGATCACGCTCAGATCATCGCGCTGGATCACCCGGTTGAGGTGTGCGTAGATGAAGTTCAGACCCGGCGTGGTGCCCCAATGGCCGAGCAATCGGGGCTTGACGTGTGCCAGACGCAAGGGCTCGCGCAACATCGGATTGTCGAGCAGGTAGATCTGGCCGACAGAAAGATAGTTTGCCGCCCGCCACCAGGCATCGATCAGCCGGGCATCCTGCGGCGACAGCGGTTGTTCAGCCATGGTGGCTCCCTTGCATTGCCTTCCCGTCCAGCAGGTCCAGCGCGGCTCGCGCCATGATCAGCGCCTCGTTGACAGGAAAAACCCAGACCTGCACCGGAGCATCAACAGCGCTGATCATCGCACTCTTTCCCCGACAATGGCGGTTGGCCAGCGGATCGATGCCAATACCCGCGAAACCCAGTGTTGCCAGCACACGCGCACGTATCTCGGGCACATTTTCCCCGACGCCGCCGCCAAACAGGATGGCATCCACACCACCGAGGACTGCCAGACAGCTGCCCAGATACCGGGTGATCCGGTGACAGTAGACCTCCAGTGCATGACGCGCCGCATCGGAATCACTGACCAGCAACTCGCTGACATTGCCGGAAATCCCCGAAAGACCCAGCAGCCCCGATTGCCGGTTGAGCACGTCATCCAGCTCAGGCGGTGTGATACCGGCATGGTTCAGCAGATAGAGCATGGCGCCTGGATCAACATCACCGCTGCGGGTTGCCATCACCAGGCCCTCGAGCGGTGAAAAGCCCATCGATGTTTCCACAGGCCGGCCGCCGCGACTGGCCGTCACCGAGCACCCGGCACCCAGTTGCAGGGAAATGACCCGTGCACCGCTGGCGACTACCGACCCCTGCTGTTGCTGCCAGGTCTCGAGCATGGCCTGGTGCGCGAGGCCGTGAAATCCATGGCGACGAATCCGGTGCTGCTCCCGCAGGGCGGCTGGCAGCGCATAGCTTTGCGCTGCCGCCGGCATATCGCGATAAAAGGCAGTATCGAAAACCGCAAGCTGCGGCACTGCCAGCCCGGGGACTGCACGGGCAGCACGGATCAGCGCAAGGGCAGCTGGCTGGTGCAATGGCGCAAGTGGCGTCAGTGCCTCGATCTCGCGCTCAACCGCGGCATCAATCAGGCATGGGCTGGTCAGTCGTGAA
>JAHDYN010000163.1 GCA_023383735.1 Gammaproteobacteria bacterium
TTCGGCCCGCTCGCAACTGAGGCGCAGCATGGCGGCCTCGGCCGCATCCAGATCCCGAATACCGTCGCCATACCAGCAGCAGCTGTACTTCAGGTGCGTGCCGAGCACCTGGCGGAAGAATGCCGCCGGCACCTCGTAGTGCTGCTCGTTGGCCTTGTCGGTCTCGATCGCGACCGGGCTCGCGCGCAGCTCGCGCAGCCGGCGACGAAACTGCCCGGCCTCCGCCAGCCCCCGATCAGCCGACTCCAGCGCCAGACGCTCAGCCATCAGCCGGCGCATCCCGGCGCGGGCAATCACATCCGGAATCAGCCCGCGTTCGCACAGATCGATCAGCATGCTCACTCCGCCCCGGCTTCGGCAGCGGCACGGACGCGGCCGATGATCCGGCCCAGAACGGGCAACTGCTCGTAAAGCCCCGTACCCGAGTCCCAGAAATCCTTGTGCAGCAGCACGCGCCCCTCAGCGTCGAAACGAAACTGTGTCATGCCATAGCTCAGTACGGGCTGACCCCCGGCGAGCGATTTGTGCTCGACACGCATCTCCCAGCGCACAAAACAGTCGATGCCGTTGCAGGCGCGGTCCAGGAACCGGACCTCGAGCACCCGGGTGTCCTGCATGGTGTGACTGAAATAGCTCTGGATACGCCGGGCACCGTCGATCCCCACGAGGGTGTCATTGAGATAGGCGTCCGGCGCATAGACCACCGCGGTCTGCTCCCGCACCGAGGTAGCGCTCATGTTGGCGAAGTAGGCCTGCAGGCGGTCAAACGCTGCCTGCTGCGCCTCGCTGCCCGGCTCCTGGCGCACCGCCAGCGGGGCCGTCCGGGCCAGCGCGCGCTCATACGAGGCATTGAGATCCTGCACGGGCAGCGGAGCCCGGCCGCAGGCAGCAAGCACACCGGCCACCGCCAGGACCAGGCCATGCCGGGCGTTGCGGCGCCAGTCGAAGCTCGTTTTTTCTGCAGACATCAGGCAGTTCTCCATCGTCCCGAATCCGGAAACCAGACAGCTGTTCGTCAGCGACGCACAAACTGATTCAAGTCTGCATCCGGCTGCAGCTCAGCAACGAATGCCCTTCTGTGCAACCATAACCCCATGGGGGGACTGACGTGCGGGTAGCAATCATCGGCAGCGGCATTTCCGGGCTTTATGCCGCCCACCAGCTGGCCGGACACTGTGATCTGACCATCTTCGAGGCCGACAGCCGGCCCGGTGGCCACAGCCACACGGTCGACGTGGCCATGGACGGCCAGCGCCTGGCCATGGACACCGGCTTCCTGGTGTTCAACGAGCGCAACTATCCGCAGTTCACCACCCTGCTGCGCGCGCTGGGCGTGGCCTTCCAGCCGGCCGACATGAGTTTCAGCTTCCGCTGCGCCGACAGTGGCGTGGAGTATCGCGGCGACACGCAGTTCGATGCCATCTTTGCCCAGCGCCGCAACCTGCTCCGCCCGGCGCACTACCGCATGCTGCTCGACATCCTGCGCTTCAACCGCATGAGCGACCAGCTGCTGGCGGCGGCACCCGGCCTCAGCCTGGGCGACTACCTGCACGAGCATGGTTTTCGCGGCCCGCTGCTCGATGATTACCTGCTGCCGATGGCCGGCGCGATCTGGTCGGCGGAACCGGCACGGATCCTCGACTTTCCGGCCAGTCATTTCGGCCACTTCTTCCGCAATCACGGCCTGCTGCAGACCACCGGACGGCCGCAGTGGATGACCGTCAGCCACGGCTCGCGGGAATACGTGCGCGCCATCGCGGCGCCCTTTCGCGAGCGGCTGCTGCTCAACACCCCGGTCGAGTGGGTAGAGCGGCATGCCGACCGGGTGGTGATCAAGGCCCGCGGCCGCGCCGAGGCCCACTACGATCAGGTGGTGATGGCCTGTCACAGCGACCAGGCGCTGCGGCTGCTGCGCGACCCTTCGGCGGCCGAGCGCGAGGTCCTCGGCGCCATCGCCTACCAGGACAACGACGCGGTCCTGCACACCGATGTGCGCCTGATGCCCCGCACCCCCCGCGCCTGGGCCGCTTGGAACTACCATCGCAGCAGTGCGCAGGATCCGGGTCGCGTCGCAGTGACCTACGACCTCAGCCGCCTGCAGTCGCTGCCGGGACCGCGCCGCTTTCTGCTGACACTCAACGACACCGGCACGGTGGATCCGCGGCAGGTGGTGGAGCGCCTGAGCTACGCGCACCCGGTCTATACCCGCGCCACCATCGCGGCCCAGCAGCGGCATGCGGAGATCAACGGCAGCAATCGCAGCTACTACTGCGGCGCCTACTGGGGCTATGGTTTTCATGAAGACGGGGTACGGAGCGCCATTGCGGTGTGCGAGGCCTTCACGCGACATACGGGACTCGACCTGAACAAACCAGCAGCCGCAGCGGCCAGCGGCATGCAGGCGGTGGCCTGAACATGCACAGCTGCATCTATCAGGGACAGGTGAGCCACCGGCGCTTCCATCCGGTGCGCCACGACTTCCGCTACTCGCTGTTCATGATGTACGTGGACCTGGCCGAACTCGACAGCCTGTTTGATCCCTACTGGTTCTGGTCGGCACACCGCGCAGCGCCGGCGCGTTTCCGGCGCAGCGATCACTGCGGTGATGCAACGGTACCGCTGGACGAGACGATCCGCGACCTGGTCGCGGCACAAGCCGGCTTCCGGCCCGCCGGCCCGATCCGCCTGCTGACGCACTTCAGCTACTTCGGCTACAGCTTCAACCCGATGAGCGCCTACTACTGCTTCGATCACGACGGCGCGCTGGAAGCCGTGGTGCTGGAGGTCAGCAACATGCCGTGGCGGCAGATGCATCCCTATGTGCTGACCGGCGGCCGGCCGATCGCCAACAATGGGCTGCGCTATGAATTCGCCAAGACCTTTCACGTTTCACCCTTCATGCCGCTCGACATGCACTATGTCTGCAAGCTGGCACCGCCCGGCGAGCGCCTGGCACTGGCCCTGGAAAACTGGCGCGACGGCGCCCGGCGTTTCGATGCCCACCTGCACTTCGAGCGGCAGGAAATCAGCTCCGGCTCACTGGCCCGGGTCCTCGCCACCGACCCCCTTGCCACCCTGCGCGTGACCAGCCTGATCCACTGGCAGGCCCTGAAGCTATGGCGCAAGCGCACGCCGGTATACGATCGGCCGGCAAACCGGGACGCTGCATGAACGATTTCGACGACACCTTCGACGGGGCGGAACACAGCCCGGCCAAACGCGGCGCGGGACTCGCGGTGCGCATGGCACGGCGCGCGGTGTTCAGGCTGCTGGGCCGACTGCGACACGGCCGGCTGCACATACAGGATGAACTCGGCACCACCGTACTCGGCCAGACGGCCGGGCAGCCGGCCATCGACGTCAGGGTGCGGGTTGTGGATCTGTCGGCCTGGCTGGATATCGCCAGCCGCGGCACCATCGGCGCCGGCGAAGCCTATATGGCCGGCAAATTGCACAGCAATGACCTGCTCGCCGCCATGCGCCTGCTGGTCATCAACCGCGAGGTGATGGACGGACTCGAAACCGGCATGGCGCGCCTCGGCGCCACGCTGCTCAGGCTCGCCCACTGGCGGCACCGCAACACGCGCAGCGGCAGCCGGCGCAACATCCATGCCCATTACGACCTCGGCGATGAGCTGTTCAGCCTGTTTCTCGACAGCTCGATGATGTATTCGGCGGCGGTGTTTCCACACGCCGGCGCCACGCTCGAAGAAGCCTCGCGGCACAAGCTCGACCTGATCTGCCGCAAACTCGAGCTGCAGCCCGACGATCATCTGCTGGAAATCGGCACCGGCTGGGGCGGACTGGCCATCCACGCCGCACGCCACCATGGCTGCCGGGTCACCACCACCACGATCTCGGCAAACCAGTTCGACTTCGCCCGGCGCCGTGTGCAGGAGGCGGGACTGGCCGATCGCATCACGGTGCTCGGCCAGGACTACCGCGACCTGCAGGGGCAGTTCGACAAGCTCGTGTCGGTGGAGATGATCGAGGCCGTCGGTCACCGCTTCATGGACCAGTACTTCCGGATCTGCAGCGAGCGGCTCAAGCCCGCAGGCCGCATGCTGCTCCAGTCCATCACCATCGCCGACCGCCACCACGCGCAGGCCATGCACGCGGTGGACTTCATCCAGAAATACATCTTCCCCGGCGGCGCGCTGCCCTCGATCAGCTCGATCAGCTCTGCCGTCTCGCGCATGACCGACCTCCAGATCAGCCACCTGCACGATATCGGTCTCGACTATGCGCGCACGCTGCGCATCTGGCGCGAACGCTTTCTCGATCGCCTGCCCGAGGTCCGCCGTCTCGGCTATCCGGACGAGTTCATCCGCATGTGGGAGTGGTATCTGCTCTACTGCGAGGCGGGTTTCATGGAGCGTGCGATCAGCACCGTGCAGCTCGTGTTCGACAAACCCGGCTGCCGCCTGCTCCCGGCCGGTACAGGCTGAGGCCAGACAGCCGGTTCAGCTGCCGACCAGGCGCGCACCGAGCGACAGGGCTGCGTCGATGTCGGCGGCGTAACCGTCGCTGCCGATGCGCGACCAGACGTCCGGCGCCTCGTCGAAGGCTGCGCCACCGACCAGGATCCGCACCGGGCGTTCGCAGCGTTCGCGGATTGCGGCAATCGCCTGCTCGACCCGCGGTATGTGCGTGCCCAGCGTGGCACCCAGCATCAACAGATCGGCGGAATAGAAACTGAGCAGGGCGGGCAGATCCAGCATGGGCACATCGGAGCCCACATAGATCACCCGCCAGCCGGCCAGCTGGTACATGTCGGCCAGGGCACGCAGGCCGATGTCGTGCACGTTGCCGGACACCGCTGCGACCACTGCGGTATGGCCGTTGGCCGGTGCGGGTGCGGCCTGGCTGATCACCACCGACATCGCCCGCTGGGTTACCGCCGTCACCATGTGTTCCTGGGCGACACTCAGTTCGCCGGCATGCCACAGCCTGCCGACCTCGCGCTGGGCCGGCAGCAGCACCTGCATGTACAGCGTCCGCGGACTGAGGCCATCGCGCACCGTCCGGCTGACCAGGTCCACGGCTTGGGCCGCATTGCCCTCGAGCACCTGTTGCAGGTATTCGAGCGCCAGCCGATGCATCGGCAGCTGCGGATCGAGTTCAGTCGGATCGGGGGCTGCGGGAGGCGCTGCAAGAAGCTCGAGCGCCGCATCCAGACAGGCCAGCGGCGCATCGAGTG
>JAHDYN010000164.1:0-1874 GCA_023383735.1 Gammaproteobacteria bacterium
CAGTTTCTGGCCGCCGAGAAAGCGCTTGCCGACTTTGGCCCCCTGTCACCGGTGGTCAGTCAGGTTCTGGATCGGGTGGCCGGCAACTTCACGCCGGACGACGCCCGCCGCATCAAGGAAATCGAGCGCCGCACCAATCACGACGTGAAGGCGGTCGAGTATTTCATTGGCGAACGGCTCGGCGAGGATGCCGAACTGGACAGGATCCGGCCCTTTCTGCACTTTGCCTGCACCTCCGAGGACATCAACAACATCGCCTATGCGCTGATGCTCCGCCACGGGCGGGATGATGTGCTGCTGCCCCGATTGCGCCAGGTCGTCAGCCTGCTCGATACCATGGCGCGCAACATGGCCGACATACCCATGCTGGCACGCACACATGGCCAGCCCGCGAGCCCGACCACGATGGGCAAGGAACTCGCGAATACGGCATGGCGCCTCAAGCGCCAGCTCAGGCAACTCCGCGCGGTCGAGCCGCTGGCAAAGATCAATGGCGCCGTGGGCAACTTCAATGCCCATCTCGCTGCCTATCCTGATGCCGACTGGTCGGGCATTTCCCGCCGCTTCATCGAATCGCTGGGGCTGGTCTGGAATCCGTATACGACGCAGATCGAGCCGCACGACTGGATCGCCGAGTATTGCGATGTTCTCGCGCGCATCAACACGATTCTGCTCGACCTGTGTCGCGATGCATGGGGCTACATCTCGATCGGCCACTTCCGCCAGCGACGGGTCGATACCGAAGTCGGTTCCTCGACGATGCCGCACAAGGTCAACCCGATCGATTTCGAGAACGCCGAGGGCAATCTCGGCATTGCCAATGCCCTGTTCAAGCACTTCAGCGCCAAGCTGCCGGTATCGCGCTGGCAGCGTGATCTGAGTGATTCCACGGTACTGCGCAACGTCGGCGTTGCCGCCGGCCATTCCCTCCTGGCCGTGGACTCCCTGCTCACGGGGCTGCGGAAGCTCGAGCCGGATGCCGCCAGCATGCAGGCAGAGCTGGATGGCAGCTGGCAGATACTCGGTGAAGCGATCCAGACGGTGATGCGCCGCTTCGGCCATGCCGATGCCTATGAACAGCTCAAGGCCCTGACCCGGGGCTCGACGATCGCCCGGGATGATCTGCAGCGCTTCCTGCAGTCGGTCGATCTGCCTGACGGTGAGCGCGCCCGGCTGCTCGCGCTCACCCCCGCTGCCTATATTGGCGATGCGGCACGGCTGGCACGCCAGGCGGCCGACAGCGAACCCTGATCCGCGCCTTTCCGGGCACCGCAGAGTTGTGACGCGTTTGGCACTTTGCGCCTGATGGGCTCTCTACAATGCGGGTATGAACGCAGAAAAAACCCGCGGACGCCGCTGGGTTCTGACAACCTTTGAGGACACCCGGGCAGCGGCAGCCGAAGTTGCCGCCATCGCACAACGCGGCCTGTCCATCCTGACCCCGGATCTCGAGCCCGGGCTCTATGATCACGAGAAGTTCCTGGCCATCGTCAAGCGACTGGTGCTGGCCAAGCGTTGCGCGCGGGTTCGCGTGCTCATCTCCGAGCCGACGCGCACGGTACGCAACGGCAACCGGCTGGTCGGGCTCGGGCGGCGACTCGATACCTACATCGAATTCCGCAACCTGCATGAGGACTATGCGGAGCATTGCGAGGCCTTTCTGCTGGCTGACGACACTGCCCTGCTCTATCGGGTAAACAACCGGCGTTGGGAGGGTATCGCGGACACCTGCGAACCTGCCGTGGCGCGGAGATACCTGACGCTCTTCGAGGAGATATGGGCCGCTTCAGAAACATCGAGGGAGCTGCGTCAATTGCGCGTCTAACCCTCCAACGAGACAACACACCACCATAAAAAAAGTCGTGTCGATCGGG
>JAHDYN010000164.1:1884-5197 GCA_023383735.1 Gammaproteobacteria bacterium
GTCCGGCCTGAACTCACCGTGGCCGCCGTCATCGAACGGGATGGCCGCTTCATGTTCGTCGAAGAACGCATCCGTGGGCGGCTGCTGATCAATCAGCCTGCCGGTCATGTGGAGCCTGGAGAGACCCTGCTTGCAGCGGTCTGCCGCGAAACGCTGGAGGAAACGGCATGGACTTTTCTGCCCGAGTCGATGGTTGGTGTCTACCTGTGGGGCCGTGGTGCCGGGCAACGGACCTTTCTGCGTGTGGCATTTTCCGGCACATGCGGGCAGCACGATGAACGTCGCGTGCTCGACACCGGCATCGAGCGCGTTATCTGGCTGAGCCGCGACGAGCTGATTGCACGCACATCGCAGCTGCGCAGCCCGATGGTGCTGCGTGCGATCGATGACTACCTGGCCGGCATCCGCTACCCGGTTGACCTGATCCACGATATCGAGCCTGCACAGCTGATGAAACGCGCGGCTCTCCTTGCCTGATATCCGGGTTGAATCCGGGCAATCCGGCCAGGTACTCGCTGAATGACACCTTCATTGCAGCGGACCATTCTCGCAGCGACGGGAACTGACGACCCGGGCCATTGGTCTCAATGGTCGGGTGGCTGCAATGGGTACGCTTTGGTCAGGCCCGCCAATGGTGAACAGGAGATGGCATGAACCCGACGCAGGCGCTTCATGATCTGGGCCAACGTTTGTGGCTCGATAATATTACGCGTGGCCTTCTGACGAGCGGCACCCTCAGTCGCTACATAAAAGAGTTCGCAGTGACCGGGCTTACCTCCAATCCCACGATCTTCGATCAGGCCATTCAGAACGACGGTTTTTATGCTGCCGCAATCCGCGAAAAAACCGAAGCTGGCAAATCGGGCGAAGCACTGTTCTTCGAGCTGGCCCTGGAGGACCTGACCGGAGCCGCGGATCTCTTCCGCCCGATCCATGACGCCACCGGCGGAGTCGATGGCTGGGTATCGCTCGAGGTATCTCCCCTGCTTGCGGACGATACCGCGGGCACAGTGCAGACCGCAGTGCAACTGCATGCGCGTGCGCAACGCCCCAATCTGTTCATCAAGATTCCGGGGACCCGGGCCGGTATTCCGGCAATCGAGGAGGCAATCTTCGCAGGCGTGCCGGTCAACGTGACCTTGCTGTTCTCCAGTGAGCATTACCGCGCGGCCGCCGAAGCGTATATGCGCGGCATCGAGCGACGGCTTGCCGCAGGTCGGGATGCGAAGGTCGCTTCGGTCGCCTCGATATTTGTCAGCCGGTGGGACGTCGCGATACAGGACAAAGTGCCGCAACATCTACGCAATCGCCTTGGCATCGCGATAGCCCGGCGCACATATAAAGTCCATTGTGAGCTGCTGGCATCGCCCCGCTGGAAGCAGCTCAGCGACAGCGGCGCCGAAGTGCAGCGCCTGCTTTGGGCCAGTACCGGAACAAAAGACCCGAAGGCACCGGACACTCTGTACGTCGACGCCCTCGCAGCGCCGAACAGCATCAACACGATGCCGGAGAAAACCCTGCTTGCTTTCGCAGAGCACGGCCAGGTCAAGGGTGTATTGTCGCCCGATGGCGGTGATGCTGAAGAAATACTGGCCGCATTTGTGCAGGAAGGCGTAACCGAAGCAGAACTTGCCAGCAGGCTCCAGCGTGAAGGTACAGCCGCCTTCGCCAGGTCATGGAATGATCTGCTCGACCGAATCGCCTCCAAAGCCGGGAACCGGAAGAGCGCCGACCAGCACAACCAGAGGCAAGCCCCGCTCGGGTGAGACTGTCTTCGACAGAAATCGTCGGAACGGAGCCAGTGTCGGGTCGCTTTACACAAGAACCACTTTACAGCCGTTGCGGAAAGGCGCATGGTCGGATCGTCCCTGTCAATAGCTATAACATCGCATTGGGGGTCCCGCCATGGCTTACAGCATCTGGTGCGTGCGTAACGACTCTTCCCAGCGGTCTGCCCGAACGGCGCTGCGCAGCGCGTTTCTCCTGCTCGCGCTCGGTTTCGCGACGGCAACGCAGGCCATCAACGTAGTGGAGTACGGCCTGGACGCTACCTCCACGTCGGGTTCAACGTCCCTGTCCAATAGCGGGGGCGGCACCGGCGGTCCACAAACTGTTGGCTCCAGCTTTGCTTTCATGGTGACGAGCGGCGGTACCGACGCTTCCGTCTCGTACCAGCCCGGTCTGGTAGGGCTCCAGGCCTCCAGTGCATGGCCATCGGGTGACCCCGTGTTCGGCGATCCGGGAGATAGCCATTATGGCGGGGTCATGATCGGCATCTATGACACGCTCGTGATGCACAAGCCGGCAGGCAGCCCTGACTACGGTGCAAGCCTGACCTTTGACATTCTTTTGACTGGCCAGCTGAGCCAAGTCAATGGTATGGCCAGATGGTTCACCGAGGCAGAACTTCGCGCGCCTTTGTACCGTGGTCCCAACTTCACTCTCGTGCAGCCCATCATCAGGATCGATGTCGAAGGCCGGGTGGATTCCGGGGTGGGCGCGTCGGGCGTGAGTCTGCCGGCCATGCTCAGTGCTCAACATCCCGGATCTGCGAACACCACCGATCTCTTTCTCTACGACACGCCCATTGATCTCGACTGGCGAATCTTCGTGGGCGTGGATGGCTATCGGCCAGGCACCACTGGTGTGGCCGGTTCGGCGGCCGCGAACCTCGGGAATACCGCGCTCTGGCTTGGCATCACCGCCCGCGACAGCCAGGGACAGATCATCGAGGGCTTGCAGTTCACGTCGGAGAGCGGTCACAACTGGGCAACCGCCGTGCCGCTGCCACCCACCATCTGGATGTTGCTGACAGCGATCGGTGCCGCCGTCGGCTGGCGCGCGCGCCGACCGTTCCAGAGCTAGCTGCGAGGCTTCGCTCTCAATGGCGCGAACACCTCGCGCCACGCCAATCTCTTGAAACCGACCTCTTGCAACCGGCATGAGTGGCCCCGACTGCGGCCGCCAAAATGCCCTGCTAGACTTTCGCCCCATGTCCGTGGCGACCAAGCCCGTTGTCGTTGCCCTGTCCGGTGGTGTTGATTCAGCCGTGGCTGCGCTGTGCCTGCTGCGTGCCGGCCATGCGGTCGAAGCCCTGCACATGACCAACTGGGACGATGCCGACGAGTACTGCACGGCAGCTGCAGACTTTGCCGATGCAAAGCAGGTTGCCGATGATCTCGGCATCACGCTGCACCACGTGAACTTTGCGCGGGAGTACCGGGATCAGGTCTTCGCTGATTTCCTGTCGGCGTATCGGGCGGGCCGGACGCCGAATCCCGATGTGGCCTGCAATCGGCACATCAAGTTCGGC
>JAHDYN010000165.1 GCA_023383735.1 Gammaproteobacteria bacterium
TAGAAACGCGTCTCGTAGCCGAGCGCCACAAAGGTGGTCGCCAGGGTCGGCACCGCCACATGGCGCAGGTAGTCCGGCAGTGTCTGTGCATTCCAGCCACGCACGGGGAACAGGTCAAGGCCGTCGCTTGAACACAGCAGGATCTGAAAGGCGATGATGACGATCAGAAAGCTCACGCTCATGCCGATCACCGCAATCGCCATGATGAGCTTGTCCGGCCAGCGTCCGCGCCACACCGCTGCGGCAAGCGCCAGCAATATGCCGATGAGGTGGCCGAGCAGAAAGCCGGGCAGGATCAGGATCAGGGACACGGGAATGGTCTTCGCCAGCAGCACCCTGACCGACTCGCCGCTGGACGTGTTGCCGAAATCAAGGCGCACGATCTCGCCCAGATAGGTGGCATAGCGCTGGATAAAGGACTGGTCGTAGCCGAGCTGGTGCCGCACCTCGATGATCTGCTCGGCGGTCGGATTCTTGCCCAGCAGCTGGTAGGTCATGTCGGGGCCGAAGTAGACCATCAGGGCAAAGCTGACCAGCGTGACACCGAGCACCAGCGGGATGCCGGTCAGCAGCTTGCGCAATACATACTGCATCAGTTCCACGGTTCAGCTTCCAGGTGGCGTGGCAGGCAGCACATCGACGTACTTCAGGAAGAAGCCGCCGACAATTTCACGGTCCGGCACGGCGATGACGTTCTTGTGCCACAGATAGCTACGCGTGCGCGAGAGGCCGGTCATCGCCACGCAGTCATCGATCACCAGCTGGTTCATGCGCCGGTAAATCGCGGTGCGCTCCGGGGATGGCAGCATGACCGAGGATTGTTCATACAGCCGATCGTATTCGGGATTGCGGTAATTTGCGTCGTTGGAGCCGGGCGAGCCGTTGGGGCCATAGAACAGCTGCAGGGTGTTTTCGGCATCCGGATAGTCGAGACCCCAGCCCTTGGCGACCAGCGGCAGCTCGCCCCGCTTCCAGGCGCGCGAAATGTCACCGAAGGTGGCGTAGGTCTTGCGCACGACCTTGTCGTGGGGAAAGCCGATCGCGCGCATCCAGGCACGGAACTGCTCGAAGAACAGGCGTTCGGTAACCCCGGCCGTCGTGCCGTACACCAGTGTCGGCAGGTTCTCTGCCGTCCAGCCGTTGTCGCGCAACAGCCGGCGTGCGCCGGCCACATCGAGCGTGACACTGTCGCGCGAAAGCGCCGGATCATACTCGGGACTCAGGGGCACGATGATGCCGGGAAAATAGGTCGCCAGGCCAAAGTACCAGCTCTGGTTGCGGGCCTCCCAGTCGTAGGCCTTGATGATCGCGCAACGCAGCGCCTTGTTGCGCCGTTCGCGCTCGGGATCCGGGTTGTAGCCAATCTCCGGGAAATCCATGTTGAATGCGGTGAAGACAAAGCCGCCTTCCGGACCGGAATACACATGAAAGCGCTTGGCATACCCGGGCTGCAGCCGGATCGGCCGCTTGCTGGCCAGCACACGGTCGACCTGCTCGATCGGCGGTGAGCCAAACTGCACCTCATTGCCCTTGGTAAAGGAGGTCCAGGCAGCACTCGACTCGCTGATGAAGTGGATCTCCAGCCGGTCGATGAAGGGCGGCGAGCGTCCATCGATGGCGGCCACGCCCGTGTGGCCCTGGGTGGCCGGATCATAGCCCTCGGCGCGCAGGTCGACGGGCTCCTGGCGATACCAGGGATTGCGCTCCATCACCACGCGCGAGGAGTCGTAGCTGAGCAGACGAAAGGGGCCTGAGCCGACGGGATGCACGCCCAGCGCCTTGCCGTATTTTTCGGCGGCTTCGCGCGGCACAACGGCCGAGTAGCCCTGTGCAAAGGTATCGGGCAGCTGCGGATAGGGGCGGGTAAGCCGGATCTCGAGTGTGTATCTCCCGGTTGCGCGCAGGCCGGGCACCGGCTGGTCGTAGTCGGCGCCGGCACGCTTCCACGCATCGAGTCCGACTATGCGTCCCTGCCAGAGCCAGGCACCCTGTGGCTGATTCGCGGGATCAAACTGGCGCTTGATGGAGTAGACGACATCCTCTGCCACCAGCTCGCGGCCTCGCCCATCCGGAAAGCAGGGATCGTCGATGAAGCGCACACCCTGCTTGATGCGGATGGTGTAGGTGAGTCCATCGGCAGACACCGCCGGGAAGTCCTCGGCGAGATTGGGCTTCAGCTGGTAGGGGCGGGCAAGGTACTTGTAGGCGTAGAGCGTATCGTAGGTATTGACGACCACATGGTTCGCATAAACATTGGCGGCCTGCGTGGGATCAAGGCTGGTGGGTGCCTGGTCCATGGCATGGCGATAGGTTTTCAGGGCCGATACGGGCGCACGCTGCGGAAGGGATTCATCCGAACTGCAGCTGGCTGTGACCACGGCCGCCAGCACCAGAAGGGAGATCAAGGCGAAATTCCGCAGCCTGCCCGGCATTGGGGGGCGGAAATCCCACATATGTTCATAAAATAGGCATATATTGGCTACAAAAAACCACTTGTGTGATTTACACCTCCTTGTGGGGAAAAAAGTCACGAAATCCGCTTCAGACGACTACTTGTGGGACATGAATGGATGATCGCTCTGCTGCAACGGGTCAAGAGGGCTTCGGTCACAGTCGATGAGCAGCGGATTGCCGCGATCGGCCCGGGCTTGCTGGTACTTGTCGGTGTGGAAAAAACCGATACGCCGGCCCAGGCGATCCGGCTCGCCGAGCGACTGTATGCGTACCGGATCTTTCCCGATGCGGCTGATCGCATGAACCGCAGCCTGCAGGATGTGGGCGGCGAACTGCTGTTGGTGCCGCAGTTCACCCTGCTGGCAGACACCACACGCGGCAACCGGCCTGGGTTCGAGCGGGCCGCGGAACCCGCGCTCGGCGAGGCCCTGTTCACACAACTTGCCGCCAGCGCCAGGGCCCTGGGTTGCCCGACGCAGATCGGCCGATTCGGCGCAAATATGGACATTGAACTGATCAATACGGGCCCCGCAACCTTCCTGCTGCAGATTTCACCTGGCTGAGCGCAAGGCAGCGAGCTCGCAAAGCTTGACGTTTGTCACCCGGCAGCGAGGCGATCCGGCTATCCTAACCGCTTGGGGTATCCTTAATAACCCTGCGTACACGCTTCGTTTCCACGGGAGAAGCCATCATGGGTCTCGGCGGCATCAGCATCTGGCAATTACTGATCATTCTGGTCATCGTCATTGCCATCTTCGGGACCAAGCGTCTCAAGAACATCGGCGCGGACCTCGGCGGCGCAGTCAAGGGCTTTCGCAAGGCCATGAACGAGGCCGAACAGGGTCCCGGCGATCCCAAGCAGATCGGCCAGGCCGATGCGGAGTTCTCCGAGTCGGCCGAGCCGAAGCGCGAAGCCGATCCTCACGGTAAGGCCTGAGTATTCGCATACCGATCCGCAATCATGTTCGAAATCGGTTTCTGGGAGCTGGCCTTGCTGTTCGGCCTTGGGTTGATCGTCCTCGGCCCGGAAAAGCTGCCGAAAATCGCCGACCAGCTCGGACGATATGCCGGCCAGGCGCGTCGCATGGCGCGCACCTTCACAGACCAGATCCGCGACGAGATCGAGGCCGAAGAACGCCGGGCGAGGAACCACTCCCCAACCAGCACGGCAACCGCAAGCCAGAGTGCGCCGGCATTCAGCCGGCCTGGTGCAGAGGACCTGATTCCGAAGGGCGCAGAGCCGCCACCAACTGCTGAAGCCGCGGAGACGCTGGCTGCAGATGCCCGGGCTGCAGACACCGTAGCCGCAGAATCACCGGATCAGCTGCCACCGCATGGCTGACGACACGCACGCCGAGCCCCCGGAAGAGTTGCCCGAAGCCAGCCTGATGTCGCATCTGCTGGAGCTGCGCTCCCGCCTGCTGAAAGCCGGCGGGGCAGTTCTCGCCGTTTTTGTCTGCCTGCTGCCCTTCAGCCGGACGATATTCAGTGCCGTTTCCAGCCCGCTGATGGCAAAGCTGCCGGCAGGCTCGACGATGATCGCCACCGAGGTGGCTTCGCCGTTTCTGACGCCCTTCAAGACCAGCTTCTACGTCGCCATCATGGTGGCCATTCCGGCCGTGCTGTACCAGGTCTGGGCTTTTGTGGCCCCCGGCCTGTACCGGAAGGAAAAGCGCCTCGCCGTTCCGCTGCTGATATCCAGCGTCCTGCTTTTTTATCTGGGCGTGGTCTTTGCGTACTTCGTGATCTTTCCGGTGATGTTCGGTTTTTTTGCGGCAGCAGCACCGGACAACGTGCAGATGATGACCGACATCAGCGCCTATCTGGACTTCGTACTGGTGTTGTTCATCGCTTTCGGGCTCGCCTTCGAAGTGCCGGTGGTTACCGTGCTCCTGGTTCTGGTCGGCATGGTGAAAATCGATACGTTGACGAAGAACCGGCAGTACTTTTTTCTCGGCGCCTTCGTGCTGGGCATGGTGCTGACGCCGCCGGACGTGCTGTCGCAGACCTTGCTGGCCATCCCGATGTACCTGCTCTACGAGGGCGGCATCCTGATGGCGCGGCTGCTCTCGCGGCCGGCAAAGGCCGGGGAGAGTATCGGCGACAAGGCCGCCTGAGCCCGGCGCGCTGTCCACGATGAGCAACATGCCTCCCGCAGCCGGCAATCCCGCGAGTCTCAACGGCGCACATCATCCTGCGGGTCTGCGCACCCTGTTCTTTACCGAGCTGTGGGAGCGCTTCAGCTACTACGGCATGCGCGCCCTGCTGGTGCTGTTCATGGTTGCGGCCATCGAGGACGGCGGGCTGGGGCTCAGCGATGCAACCGCGACCGCGATCTATGGCCTCTACACCGCAGCGGTCTACATGGTGGCACTGCCTGGCGGCTGGATCGCCGACCGGCTGCTCGGTGCCCGGCGCGCCATCTGGTATGGCGGGATCGTCATCATGTGCGGTCACTTCACGCTGGCGATTCCTTCAATCCATGCCTTCTTCGCCGGATTACTGCTGGTGACGCTGGGCACCGGGCTGCTGAAGCCGAACATCAGCGCGGTGGTGGGCGAACTCTATCCGCCCGGCGATGCGCGCCGCGATGCCGGCTTCACGCTGTACTACATGGGCATCAATATCGGCGCCGCGATCGGCCCCCTGGTCTGCAGCACGCTCGGCGAGAGCGCGCTGTTTGGCTGGCACTGGGG
>JAHDYN010000166.1 GCA_023383735.1 Gammaproteobacteria bacterium
CGGTGAGCAGCACCTGGTCGGGTGTCGGGCCGGCGGGCGGCGGTGGCGGCTCGGCCTTCTTCAGCTTGTTCATCGCCCGAACCATCATGAAGATGATGAAGGCCAGGATCAGGAAATCGAGCACGGCGTTGAGAAACGCCCCGTACTTGAGCACCGGGGCACCGGCATCCACCGCCTCCTGCAGGCTTGCGTAGTCCGCCCCCGACAGGTTGATGAACAGCTGGCTGAAGTCGACCTTGCCGAGCATCAGCCCGACCACCGGCATGATCACGTCGTTGGTCATCGAGGCAACGATCTTGCCGAATGCCGCGCCGATGATGACACCGACAGCGAGATCCATGACATTGCCGCGCAGGGCAAACTTCTTGAATTCCTGCAGCATGACTCACCCTCATTGTTGTTGACGAACAAGGCACCCTGATGAGCAGGGCGCACCTTTAGGCTAAGCTCACCGGCGGCAGACCGCAACGGGAGGCAGGATGAGCGGAGCGATGGAACTCGAATTCTACGGCGCAGCGGGCGAGATCACCGGCTCCTGCCACATCCTGCGCATCGGTGACCGGCGGATACTGCTCGAGTGCGGGCTGATCCAGGGCGGGCGCCAGCAGCAGGCCCGCAACCGCGAGGACTTCCCCTTCGATCCGCGCGAGGTCGATGCGGTCGTGCTCTCGCATGCGCATATCGACCACTCCGGACGCCTGCCGCTGCTGGTGCAAAGGGGTTTCACGGGCCCGATCTATGCCCAGTCCGCAACGCGTGATTTCTGCAAGATCATGCTCGAAGACAGCGCGCGACTGGCCGAGGCCGATGCAGAAACCGAGAACCGCAAGCGCGACCGCAAGGACCTGCCGCACGTCACTCCCCTTTACACGATCGGCGACGTCGAACGGACGCTGCGCCAGTTCGTGCCCCTGCCCTACGACAGGAAGCAGGACATCCTGCCCGGCGTCAGCATCCGCTATCAGGATGCCGGCCATATCCTCGGCTCGGCCAGCGTCGAGGTCTGGATCCGGGCCGGCGATGTCAGACGGAAACTCGTCTTCAGCGGCGATCTCGGCCAGTACGGCACGCCGATATTGCGCGACCCGGTGGCCCTCACCGAGGCCGACCTCGTCATCATGGAAAGCACCTACGGCGACCGCCTGCATCGCGAACACGAGGCAACGATTGCCGAAATCGCCGAGATCGTCGCCGATGCGGACCACCGTCGCGGCAACATACTGATCCCGTCCTTTGCCGTCGGCCGCAGCCAGGAACTCCTGTACCTGTTCAGCAAGTACTACGCGGCCTGGCAACTGCACCGATGGAAGATCTTTCTCGACAGCCCGATGGCGATCCGCGCCTCGGAGATCTACTGGAACAATGAAAAACTCTACGACCGGGAAGCGCGACTGATGCGCGAGGGACTCGAGGGCATGCGACCCCTGCCCAACCTGACGCTCAGCATGACGGCCGAACAGTCGCAGCACATCAACCGCCTGCACAGCGGGGCGATCATCATCGCCGGCAGCGGCATGTGCGAAGGCGGACGCATCGTGCACCACCTCAAGCACAATGTCTGGCGCCGCGAATGCGAGGTGATCATCGTCGGCTACCAGGCCGCAGGCACGAGGGGCCGGCGCCTGGTCGATGGCAGCACCCATGTGCGTATCCATCACGAAACGATACGCGTGCAGGCGCGCATACATACCATCGGCGGTCTCTCGGCTCACGGCGACCAGAACGATCTCGCCCGCTGGTACGGCTCATTCAGGCCCGCACCGCCGGTGTACCTGGTGCACGGCGAGGCAAACGCGGCGCAGGGTCTCGCCAACCGGCTGCGCAAGGATGGCGCACCGGAGGTCAGGATTGCCGAACGCGGCACGCGCGTGGATCTGCTCGCATTGGCCGGCAGGTAGGAGCGCCTTCAGGCGCGATTCTCCAGGCCACAAATCGCGGCTGAAGCCGCTCCCGCAAAGAGGGGCAGAAGAACATGCAGGATTACGAAAAACTCGGCGTTTTCTATCTCGGCAGGCGCTACGACGCGGAGAGCGGCACGCTCGGCGACGAACCGGTGCTCTACGACTCGCGCGACCTGACCACGCATGCCGTGATCATCGGCATGACTGGCAGCGGCAAGACCGGCCTCGGCATCAGCCTGCTCGAAGAGGCTGCCATCGACCGGGTGCCGGTGATCGCGCTCGACCCCAAGGGCGACATGGGCAACCTGCTGCTCAGCTTTCCGGAATTGCGCGGCAGCGATTTCGAGCCCTGGGTGGATGCGCAGGCCGCGGCGACGGCCGGCCAGTCGGTGCCGGCATTTGCGGCGGCGCAGGCCGAGACCTGGCGCAAGGGCCTCGCCGACTGGGGACAGCCTCCGGAGCGCATCGCCCGGCTGCGCGCCGCCGCCGAATTCGCCATCTATACGCCGGGCAGTACCGCCGGCCTGCCGATCTCGGTGCTTGGCTCTTTCGCGGCGCCGCCGGCAGCGGTACGCGCCGATGCAGACACCTGGCGGCAGGCAGTCCAGGGCACCGTGACCGGCCTGCTCACGCTGCTCGGCATCGATGCCGATCCGCTCTCCAGCCGCGAACACATCCTGTTGTCGGCCCTGCTCGACCAGCGCTGGCAGCAGGGACAGAACCTCGATCTGGCCGGGCTGATCCACGCCGTGCAGGAACCAGGCATGGGCCGCATCGGCGTGATGGAACTCGAAACCTTCTACCCCGCCAAGGAGCGCTTCGAACTGGCGATGCGCATCAACAACCTGCTTGCAGCACCCGGCTTCAGCGCGTGGATGCAGGGCGAAGCACTGGATGCCGGCAAGCTGCTGTACACCGCCAGCGGCAAGCCCCGCGTTTCGGTGCTGTCGATCGCGCATCTCAACGATGCCGAGCGGATGTTCTTCGTCACCCTGCTGCTCAATGCCGTCATCGCCTGGATGCGCAGCCAGCCCGGAACCGGCTCGCTGCGCGCCATCCTCTACATGGACGAGGTGTTCGGCTATCTGCCGCCCGTGGCGAATCCCGCCTCGAAGCAGCTGCTGCTGACCCTGCTGAAACAGGCCCGCGCCTTCGGCCTCGGCCTGGTGCTGTCCACCCAGAACCCGGTCGATCTGGATTACAAGGCGCTGTCGAATGCCGGCACCTGGTTCATCGGCCGCTTGCAGACCGAGCAGGATCGCAACCGCGTGCGCGACGGACTGATGTCGGCTGCCGGGTCGGATGGCCTGGATCCGGCGCAGATCGACCGGATCCTCGGCAGTCTCGGCAAGCGCTGCTTCCTGTTGCACAACGTGCACGAGAGCGCTCCGCTGCTGATGCAGACACGCTGGGCGATGGCCTGGCTGCGCGGCCCCCTGACGCGCGATGACATCCGGCGGCTGAGCGGCACGACGGATTCGGCAACGGCGCCAGCGCAGCAAGCCCGGCCGGCAGCAGCGGCTGCCGCTGTGCCAGCGGTTGCGACCGGCAACCGCCCCGTGCTTCCGCCGGATATCCCGGTGGTCTACGCAGACTTCGGTTCCGCACCGGCCGCCGCCGGCTCACGCCTCTGGCAGCCCCGATTGCTGGCCGCTGCGCGCATCGCCTATCGCAGCAGCCGGCACGATGTGGACTTCAGTCACGACATCGTGCTTGCCCTGGAGGCCGGTGACGGACCGCCGGACTGGGCAGCCGCCGAAGAACTGGACATCGATATCGCGGAACTGGGCAGCGACCCACCGGCCAGTGGCGCGTTTGCAGAGCTGCCGGCAGCGCTCAGCGACGCCAGGAGCTACAAGGCATGGCAGAGGCAGTTCCAGACCTGGCTGCGCAACGAACGGCCGCTGATGCTGTGGCGCTGCGCGGCGCTCAAGACCGTGTCACTGCCCGAGGAAAGCGAAGGCGCCTTCCGCAGCCGCCTCCAGCATCTTGCGCGCGAGGCGCGCGACAGCCAGACCGATGCGCTGCGCAGGAAGTACGCGGCGAAACTCGCCACGCTCACGGAAAGACTGCGCCGTGCCGAACAGGCCGTGCAGCGCGAGCAGGAACAGTCCAGCAGTGCAAAGCTCGATGCCGTGGTCTCGGCCGGCTCGGCCATATTCGGCGCGCTGTTCGGCCGCCGGAAGGTCAGCGCCACCTCCATGTCGCGCGCGGCAACGGCGCTGCGCAAGGCAGGCAACGTGCACAAGCAGTCCGGCGACGTGCAGCGCGCCGATGAAACCGTGGCCAGCCTCGGCGCACAACTCGAAGAGCTCGAGCAGCGGATCCGGACGGAAATCAGCGAACTCGAAGACACGCTGAACGCACAGGCCAGCGAACTTGAGGAAGTGGCCATCCGGCCGAAAGCCGGCGACATCAGCATCCGCTTCTGCGGTCTGGCCTGGATCAGCTAGACGAGCGGCAGGTCGAGGGTCACGAGCAGGCCCGGCTGGTTGTCCTCCAGGCACAGGCTGCCACCGTGCAGCCGCGCCACGGCCGCCGCAAGACTCAGGCCGAGTCCTGCACCGTCGCGTGAGGGCGTATCGCTGAGCCGCACGAAGGGCTCGACGGCCCGGCTGCGATCACCCGCAGCGATGCCGGGCCCGGTGTCGGCCACCGTCAGTACCAGACGCTGGGCATCGGCATGGGCGGCAAGCCGCACGCTGCCGCCAGCCGGCGTGAACTTGAGCGCATTGTCGATCAGGTTGGCGACCGCCTGGGCCAGCAGCTGGCGGTGCCCCATGACCTGCAGGCCGGCGCCTGGCGAGAGCTGCAGGGCGATGCCCTGCTGTTCCGCCTGCGGCTGGTACAGTTCGACCAGTTCGGCGAGCAGCACGTCCATGGCGACGGCCTCGGGCCGCGCGCCCACCGCGCCGCTCTCGGCCTCGGCGATCTGCAGCAGGGCCGTCAGCACGCGCTGCATGTGATCCAGATCCTGCAGCGTCACTTCCACCGTTTCACGCGATGCGCCGCCTACCGGATCGGCCAGCGCCCGCTCCATGCGCAGGCGCATGCGGTGCATGGGACTGCGCAGATCGTGCGCGGCACTGTGCAGGGAGGCGCGCAGGATCTCCGTGGTGCGCGCCAGGCGGGCCAGCAGTGCATTGAGTTCGGCAGCCAGGGTATCGAATTCGTCATCGACGCCCGCAACCGGCAGCCGCCGCGAGAGATTGCCGCCGAGGATCTCGGCGCAAC
>JAHDYN010000167.1 GCA_023383735.1 Gammaproteobacteria bacterium
CAAGTCGGTGATCTTCAACACCATCACGGTCTCCGACGGGATCTCGATGGGTACGCCCGGCATGCGTTACTCGCTGGTGTCGCGCGAAGTGATTGCCGACTCGATCGAGACCGTCGTGGGCGCCGAAGGTTTCGATGGCTATGTGACCATCGGGGGCTGCGACAAGAACATGCCCGGCTGCGCCATCGCCATGCTGCGCATGGATCGTCCCTCGGTATTTGTCTATGGCGGCACGATTGTGCCCGGCGCCAACCGCTGCGACATCGTCTCGGTCTTCGAGGCGGTCGGTGCGGTGGCTGCAGGCCGCATGTCGAAGGCGCAGCTGCTCGAGGTCGAGCAGACGGCGATCCCGGGTGCGGGCTCCTGCGGCGGCATGTATACGGCAAACACCATGGCCTCGGCCATCGAGGCGCTGGGGCTCAGCCTGCCGAACAGCTCGGCCCAGGATGCGATCTCGCCGGACAAGCTGGAAGACTGCCGCCGCGCGGGCGCAGCGGTGGTTGAACTGGTCCGCCGCGACATCAAGCCTTCGGATATCGTCAGCCGCGAAGCCTTCGAAAACGCCATCACGGTGGTGATTGCCCTGGGTGGCTCGACCAATGCGGTCCTGCACCTGCTGGCCATGGCCCACGAGGCCAATATCCCGCTCACGCTCGATGACTTCACGCGGATCGGTGCGCGGGTCCCCGTGCTCGCTGATCTGCGCCCGAGCGGGCGCTATGCGATGTCCGAGCTGGTGGCCATCGGTGGCATACAGCCGCTGATGAAGATGCTGCTCGACGAGGGCCTGCTGCACGGCGGATGCCTGACGGTCAGCGGCAAGACCATTGCAGAGAACCTGGCGGATATCAAGCCGTATCCGGCCGGTCAGGACATCATCCGCAGCTTCGCAAACCCCATGAAGGATGACAGCCATCTTGTTGTCATGAAAGGGAATATTGCGCCAGATGGCGCGGTGGCCAAGATCAGCGGCAAGGAAGGGCTGCGCTTCGTGGGGAAAGCGCGCGTATTCGGTTCCGAAGAGCTTGCGCTCGAAGCCATCCTCGGTGGCGCGGTCGTCGCCGGCGATGTGGTGGTGATTCGCTATGAAGGGCCGAAGGGCGGTCCCGGCATGCGCGAGATGCTGAGCCCGACCGGCGCGATCATGGGACGTGGCCTCGGCGCCCAGGTTGCCTTGATCACCGATGGCCGCTTCTCGGGCGGCAGTCACGGCTTCGTGGTCGGCCATGTCGCGCCCGAGGCTGCCGTGGGTGGTCCGCTGGCCCTGCTTGAGGATGGCGACCGCATCACCATCGACGCGGAAAAGCGCACCCTCGATGTGGATCTCTCGCCGGCCGAACTCGAGGCGCGTCGGGCACGCTGGACGTTGCCGCCCCGCGAGGTGCCGCGCGGTGTGCTCAGCAAGTACGTGCGCCTCGTCAACTCTGCGTCGCTCGGCGCGATCACGACTTGAGCACGGGCAGGGCGGTCATGGCGGGAAAGATCAGCGCGCGTCGCAAGGCGTCGGCCACACCCTGGGTGGTGCTTAAATTCGGTGGCACCAGCGTTTCGAGCGTGGAGCGCTGGGAGACCATCGCGGCACTGCTTCGCCAGCGGCAGGCCGAAGGCCTGCGTCCGGTGGTCGTGCATTCGGCCCTGGCCACCGTGTCCAACAAGCTGGACGAGCTGTTGCATCGCGCGCTGGAGGCGGATGTCACGGCACAGGTGGCGGGCATCCGCGACCTGCATCTGCGTCTGGCCGATGCGCTGCAGGTCGACGGCGAAAAGGAACTGGGCGGCTATTTCCGCGAACTCGAACAGCTGCTGGCCGGCATACACCTGATTCGCGAAGTGAGCCCGCGCATCCAGGCCCGCGTGATGGGCCTCGGCGAACTGATGGCCACCCGTCTGGGCGCCGCCTACCTGGCCCGCGTAGGCCTCGCGGTGACCTGGCTCGATGCCCGAGAGTTATTGCGCAGCAATGTGCCGCCCGGGGTCAACGAACGTTCGGCCTACCTCGCTGCCAATTGCGATTTCGATCCGGATGCGGAGCTGCAGGCGCGCTTTGCCGCCGAGCCCGGCATCGTGCTGACGCAGGGCTTCATCGCCAGCAATGCGCGTGGCGATGGTGTGCTGCTCGGGCGCGGTGGCTCGGATACCTCCGGTGCCTACTTCGCGGCCAAGCTGCAGGCATCGGTCCTGGAAATCTGGACCGATGTACCGGGCATGTTTACGGCCAACCCCAAGGTCGTGCCGGGTGCACGCCTGTTGCGCATGCTGAGCTACGAAGAAGCGCAGGAAATCGCCTCGACCGGTGGGTCGGTGCTGCATCCACGCTGCATCCGTCCCTGCAAGCGGCACGGCATTCCGCTCAAGGTGCTGTGCACCAGCCAGCCGGAGCTGCCTGGCACGCTGGTCACCGCACGCTCCGGCAGTGACGGCCCGCGCGTCAAGGCGATCCTCGGCCGCAGCCGCATCACGCTGGTGTCGATGGAGACGCTCGGCATGTGGCATGAGGTCGGGTTCCTCGCCGATGCCTTCCGTTGTTTTGCCGACCTGGGCCTGTCGGTCGACCTGGTGTCGACGTCCGAGAGCAACGTGACCGTCACGCTGGATCCGGGTGCCAATCCGATCGACGCGCAGACGCTCGCACAGCTCCAGGCACGCCTTGAACGACTGTGCCGTGTGCGCATCATCGAAGGCGTGGAAGTGGTCAGCCTGGTCGGGCAGAAGATTCGCGCGGCGCTCCACGAGATCGGTCCGGCACTCGAAGTATTCGATGAGTACCGCATTCACCTGGTCAGCCAGTCAGCCAGCGACCTCAACCTGTCATTCGTGATCGAGGAGGGACAGGCGGGTCGCCTGATCCAGCAGCTGCATGGCACGCTCGTGCACTCCGGTCCGGACGACGAGGTGTTTGGCGAGACCTGGGAGGAGCTGCGCGGCGGCGGTCGCCAGCCGCGCCCGCCCGTCGAGCCCTGGTGGGTCAGGCGGCGTGCCGAGCTGGTGGCGCTGGGCCGTCAGCATGAGTCGGCCTATGTTTACGATCTGGCTTCCGTGCGTGCCGCGGCTGGCCGGCTGAAGTCCCTGAAATCGGTGAGCCGGGTCTTCTTTGCGATGAAGGCCAACAACTCGCCCGATGTGCTCAGGGTCATGCACGAGGAAGGCCTGAATTTCGAGTGCGTGTCACCCGGCGAGATACGCCGGGTGCTCGAGCTGTTCCCCGATATCGAGCGGGACCGGATTCTCTACACGCCGAATTTCGCGCCGCGCAGCGACTACGAAGCCGGACTCGCGGAGGGCGTCTGGGTGACGCTCGACAACCTCCATCCCCTGCGGCAATGGCCCGGGCTGTTCCGCGGCCGGGAGATCTTCCTGCGGATCGATACCGGCCAGGGGCATGGCCATCACGAGCACGTCCGTACCGCCGGCACCCACTCCAAGTTCGGCATCCCGCTCTTCGAGCTGGAGGAGGCGCGCACGCTGGTGGCGGCGTGTGGTGCGACGGTGGTCGGCCTGCATGCGCATACCGGCAGCGGCATCCTCACGCCGCAGAACTGGCAGGAAGTGGGCAGCGCCCTCGTCGCGATCGCACAGGATTTCACCGGACTGCGCTTCCTCGATCTCGGCGGCGGACTGGGGGTGCCCGAGAAGTCGGGGCAGCATCCGCTGGACATGCAGGCCGTCGATGCCGGGATCGCGGAGATCCGCGCGGCCCGCCCGCAGCTGGAGATCTGGCTGGAGCCAGGCCGTTATCTGGTCGCCGAAGCCGGCGTGCTGCTGGCCACGGTGACGCAGATCAAGGGCAAGGGGCAGGTGATGTATGTCGGCGTGAGTACCGGCATGAACAGCCTGATCCGTCCGGCGCTCTATGGCGCTTTCCACGAGATCGTCAACCTGAGCCGCTGGGGCGAGGATACCGATCGCGTCGTGACCATCGTCGGGCCGATCTGCGAGTCCGGCGACCGCCTGGGTGCCGACCGCCTGCTGCCGGCCTGCGAGGAGGGCGACGTGCTGGTGATCGCCAATGCGGGCGCCTATGGCCGCGTGATGAGTTCGAACTACAACCTGCGCGAGCCGGCGGTCGAAGTCGCAATTTGAGCGCTGTCCGGGCGGCCTGCGCCGCTACTTGTGCCGTCGCTCGAGTTCGGCGACCACCTCGGCGAGCCCGGTCTCGCGGGCCTGCAGCAGCACCAGCAGGTGATAGAGCAGGTCGGCGGCTTCCGAGACCACCTTGTCGCGTTCGGCGGTAACGCTGGCGAGCGCGAGTTCCACGCCTTCCTCGCCGACCTTCTGCGCAATCCGTGCGGGACCGGCACTGAACAGCCTTGCGGTATAGCTCTTGTCGCCACCTTCGGCCCTGCGGGCGGCGATGACCTGCTCGAGCTGCAGCAGGAAACCCAGGTCGGATGCGTTCATGGTCGTACCTCGATGCCTTCGCCACGCAGCCAGGTCTTGAGTGTGCCGATGTTGATCAGGCCGCTGTGGAAGACGCTGGCGGCGAGCGCGCCATCGACACCGGCCTGAATGAAAACGTCGCGGAAGTGCTCGGGCGCACCGGCCCCGCCGGAGGCAATCAGCGGCACGGTGGCTGCCGCGCGCATGACCTTCAGCTGCGCGAGATCGTAGCCGCGCCGTACCCCGTCCTGATTCATGCAGTTCAGCACGATCTCGCCGGCACCGCGCCGCTGGGCTTCCCTGATCCAGTCGGCGGTCCTGAGGCCGGCTGCACGCGTCTTGTCCGGGTCGCCCGTGAACTTGTAAACGTACCAGTCACCGTTTTCTTCGCGGCTGTCGATGCCGACCACCACGCACTGCGTGCCAAAGCGGCGTGCCAGTTCGGTGATCAGGGCCGGGTCGGTGAGTGCCGGCGAGTTGATCGAGACCTTGTCAGCACCGAAGTTCAGCACTTCCTCGGCATCGCGGATGCTGCGGATCCCGCCAGCCACACAGAAGGGTATGTCCAGCACCTCGGCAACACGGTGGATCCAGCGCCGATCCACGCTGCGTTCCTCGGGGCTTGCGGTGATGTCATAAAAGACCAGCTCGTCAGCCCCTTCGTCACGATAACGGGCAGCGAGCTCCAGGATGTCGCCGACCACGCGGTCAACACAAAACTCCACGCCCATGACGACCTGTCCGA
>JAHDYN010000168.1 GCA_023383735.1 Gammaproteobacteria bacterium
AATTCATGCACCGGAAAGCAAGCGCTGGCGGCGCTGAAAATCAACAGGCTGCTAGAGAACAAGAAGCCGCGCCCCGTACAAGAGCCCAAGGACGCACTACGACGGCTACATCGCCGCTTAGCAATTCTTCTGCTCCGCATCGCTCCCCCGGACTACTTGCACTCCGGCCTCGGTGGTCGGTCTTTTGTGACAAATGCCCTCAGTCACGTTAAGGACATGCCGGCAATCAAGCTCGACGTAAAGCGGTTCTACCCGTCTACGAAGTGGGCCCACGTGTTTCGGTTTTTTCGCCATCAGATGAAATGCTCACCGGATGTCGCCGGCCTGCTAGCGACGATCGCCTGCTTCCGGGTCAACGGTGACTCGCACATCCCGACGGGCAGCTGCCTTAGCCAGATTCTCGCGTATTACTGCCACAAAACTATGTTTGACGAGATCAATAATCTTGCGAAGGCACGTGGCGGTGAAATGACCGTGTATGTCGATGACATCACGATTTCAATGCCCGACGCTTCCCCGGCGGATATCCGTCGCGTCGGCCGAATCATTACCAGGCAGAGTTTGGCATGGCACAAACAGCGCTTCTTCCCGCGATGGGTTGCCAAACGCGTTACGGGCACCATCGTGAAGAGTGACCACATCGAGGCTGACAAAAAGCACCACTTCAAATATCGAAACACGCTAGAGCGTGTGGACGATCCCACTGCCAGCATAGAGGACCGCAGCAGAGCTGCCCGCAGCGCTATTGGTATTCTTCAATCGATCGCGCAGATCGACAAGCGGCAAGCACAATCCGCCAAGGGAATGTCAGTAAAGCTTAGGAGCCTGGCAATCTGACGCAATAGGTCTTTCCGTGGTTGCGTTGAAGCGCCCGTACTGAGCTGAGCGGTATGGATCGCACGGAGTCCGCCAGACTACGCCCAAGCACGTTGTCCGCCATAGCGCCGAACTGCGATAACGGCGTCTATGGATTTGAGACATCTACGCCATTTCGTGGTCGTAGCCGAAGAACAGCACTTCGGCCGCGCGGCGGCCCGACTCGGCATCGAGCAATCGCCTCTGTCGCGATCCATCCGCCATCTCGAGGGCCAGCTGCGCTGCTCCCTACTCGTCCGATCCGCGCGCGGTAGCCAACTGACGGTGGCCGGCGCCGCACTACTGTCCGAAGCTCGCGCCATTCTGTCCCATGCCGCCCGACTGAAGGCGCATGCGCGTTTTCTCGAACAAGGCCGTACCCAATTCCTTCGTCTCGGCGTGTGTGACTCGATTGCGAGCCCGCGCTTGTCCCTCCACCTCGCCACGCTCCGCCGTAGGTGCCCGGATCTGGCCATCGAAATTCAGTCCCTGAGCGGGGATCCCGTGGCCAGCGCCATCGAACAGGAGCGGGTCGATGCACTCTTCGCTCTCGGCCTGCGCGATACCAGTACGCTCGTCCGCACCGCCTGCTGGGACGAACGTCTCGACGTCGTTATGGCGACCAGCCACCGACTCGCCTCGGCAGCAACCGTGCCCTTGAGCACCTTGCTGGCGACTGACGAACTGCTCATCGCACAGCCGTGGGCGGCCGTCTCCGACCGCTGGCTGCGAGACACCGCGGCTGACGCAGTTTGCCCCGTGCTCCGCGCCCTGCCCACGGTGCCCGCATTGCTCACCGCAGTCGGACTGGATCTGGGCATCGCCCTCGTACCGTGCGGAATCGCGGCTTCCTTCGCCAGGACGGACGTTAAAGTGCGGCGGATCGCCGGCCGGCAACGCCGTGTGCCCGCCGTCATGCTCTCGCGCCGGGACGCGACCCACCCCGCCATCGCCATCCTCCGCGAGATGGCCCGCGAGCGATCCATTTCTCGCGTCAGACACCTTACTTCCGATCCCGACGCGCCTGCTGAAACCCTCGATCGTTCACCATGAAGGTCTGCAGCATCACCGGAATCAGTGTCTCCGGTGTGACCGCCTGGCCGTGCAGGTCGGCGTGCAGCCGCGCGTAGTCATCCAGCGCCGCCTTGAGTTCGACGGAGATTGTGATCGTCAATCGGAGCGGCTTTGCCGCTGGCAGGGGTCCAAGTCGCAGCTTCACAGCGACGCCTCCTGCACCTCAGTTGAACCATAGGGCCGCAACACCAGATCCCGATTGACGATCACCCGCACCGGATAGCCTGGGCGAATGGTCAGCGTCGGCTGTTGACTCAGATTGCGGCGCGTGAGTTGCTGGCCAATCTGATTGACGGTGTCTTGGGCGCTGTCGCGCGTGGCGATGATGATGGAACCCGAGTCACCCGAGCGCTCCGGCGACGCGAGCTCGGTATTGATCCCGATCAACGTGGCAAGCACGGCGCCAGTGAAGACCTGCTTCCAGTGCTGGTCGACGCCGTCCTCCAGCCCGGCATAGCCGGCGAGATCCACGCCCGGCAACCGGTCCAGGACCAAAGACGAGCCATCCGGCAACAGCAACCGGGTCCAGACCAGCAGCACGCGCCGCTGGCCCCCGGCAACCTGGCTGTCGTACTGACCGAGCAGTCGGGACCCTTGCGGAATGAGCAAGTGCTCGCCGCTGACCGTATCGAACACGTTGCCGGTCACCGTGGCGATGATCTGACCGGGCAAGTCCGAGTTGATGCCCGTCAACAGCGCAGCAGGAATCACCGTGCCCGCCATCACCTCGTAGGGTGAGCGCGGCACCTGCAAGGTCGCGCTCGCATAGATCGCCGGGTCCACCGCCTTGTCCACGAACGCCTGCTTGGCAGACTGACCGTTCCCGGTGGATCCGGCATCGCCCGGTGATGGCTCACGATTCAATCCAATCGCATCAAGGGGTTCAGTCGCCTCGATGCTCGCCGCCGCCTCACTCGGGTTCACGGCTCGACGCTGCGCCAGTTGAAAAAACACTTGCGCCTTGCTCGCCGCGAGTTCTTCATCGTGCTGTTGCAAGCGTCCCGAGCGGGCCGCGTCTTCGGCCGGGTCGGGCCAGTAGGAGTCCCCCGCAGCGGCCCGCTCCACGCCGGCTTCTTCTTCCGCCCTGAGCACCGGCCGCCCGAGTTCGCCGACGGGCGCGCCGAGCACCGGCGGCAGACTCGCATAGTCGCGCGGCAACGCACTCAAGCCCTCCGGGCGCGCTACGCGCTCTGCCGGCGGAGCCGCTTCCGCTGCCGCCCGCGGCGATGGCGGCCGCAACGCCCACCACGTCGCGCCGAAGATGACGAGACCGCCGACGCCTGTCGCGATCATCAGGTTGCGGCGATTCAAGCGCACCACCGGCCGCGGCGGCGCGCGCAGCGCGAGGTGGTCGGCCGGTTCCTTGGTCGCCACCTCCGCCGCACCCGGCGCGGGTTCGCCCACCCCACCGTCATTCGGCTCAGTCTCACTCATCGCCGCCGCTCCGCGGCCGGTACGCGGCGGATGCGCACCACCTGTTGGGCATCCGCACCCAGCCGCAGCTCGGCCGTCTCGAACAAGCGATCGACCAGGTAGTACGGCGGCCGACTGCGGTAGTTGACGAGTTCGACCTGGTCCTTCGGGCCGACCGTGAACAACGGCGGCAGATCGCTGACCCCGGGTGGGAACTGGATGTAGACCTTCTCCCCGTCATCAAAGGCCCGTAGCGGCCGCCAGGCCGGGCTGTCGCCGCTGATGGCGTAGCGGAAGTTCAACCGTTCCAGCGCCACGCCGGTGGCGACCGGGGCCAGTGCCTCGGCACGCGCCGTTTGGGTCTTGAGCAAGGCGAGTCGATCCAGCGGGTAGCGCCAGGCCACGGTGGCCATCCAGGTGTCCGGCGTGGCGGTGAGTTCCAGGTGATAGCTGCGCCGGTCGGTGTGAATGACCAGGTTGGTGCTCAGGTCTGCACGGACCGGTTTGACGAGCACGTGGACGCGCGCCTCGGCGCCGGTGCCACTGCGGGTGTCACCGATCACCCAGCGCACCGTGTCGCCGGCCGATACCGAAATCAAGTTCTCGCCGGGCTCGAGCGCCAGATCAGTCACGCGCTCGGGGCTGGCGTAGACCTGATACAAGGCCTCCGGGCTGTAGGGCCAGAGCTGCGTCGCGTTGACGTAATTGTCGAGGCTCGGCTCGACGCGCGCCGCGGCGTGCGCCTCGCTCACCGCGTCGCGCGGGTCGGCCGCGGGTGACTCGGACCCGCGCGGCTTGAGCTGGCCGGGCAGCGGCAGCAGCCTCGGGATCTCCACCACCTCGACCGGCTTCGGCGGCTCCGGGAGACGCGCGGCCGGCACGAGTTCATCCGGCAGCACTTCCAACGGGCGAGGCGTCGCGCAGGCAACCAGCACACTGGACAGGGACAACAACAACACTAGATTTCGCACAGAGGTACTCCTTCAACCGGTCGCGTTCAGCTCCCGGCTCCAGTTCAGACCATCGACATAAATTCCCAAGGGGTTCTGGCGCAGCCGCTGCTCGTCGCGCGGCGGATTGAGCAGCACGGTGAGAATGGCCGTCCAGCGCTCGGTGGTGGCCAGCGCTCCGTTGGCGTAGGCGCGCTCGATCCAGCGCACCTGAAACGAGTTGGCCGAGGCACGCACCACGCTGGTGACCTCTACCGCCACGGAGGTCTGCCCGACCCGCGCGAAGGGATCATTGGTCCGGGCGTAGTCGTTGAGCGTCGCGGCACCCCGATCGGTGACGGTGTCGTAGGCGGCGAGCCAGTTGTCGCGAAGCACGATCGGGTCGATTGACCGGGAACGCACGCGGCGAATGAACTGCTCAAGGTGATAGGCGAGCTGCGCCTCGCTGGGCCGGTAGGTCTCGGTGGCAGGGCCCACAGCCCGCACCTCACCCAGCCGGTCCACCTCCACCACATAGGGCGTGATGGTCGAGCGGCCGAGCTGGGCCAGCAGCCCCCCGGCAATGAAGCCCGAGAGGATCAGACAGCCGAAGGCCATCCGCCGCCAGTTCAGCGCCTGAACGCGGGCGCTACCGATGCGCTCGTCCCAGCGTTGCTGGGCCGCTTGGTATGGCGTGGCGGGTGGTGGTGTGGTCGAGTAACGGACACTGGGTCGTCGAAAGCGCACGGTTCAGTCCTCCTGACGCAATGAGGGGTTGGCACCGGCCCCGCCGGTGTCGGCACCGCGCACGGTGTGGGCGGCGGTCGCGATGCCGTGGGTTAGGGTCTGG
>JAHDYN010000169.1 GCA_023383735.1 Gammaproteobacteria bacterium
CGAATCGCGCCGGAAGCGGTACGACAGGTTGACGATCTTGTCATGGGCCGGCTTGTACATCACGCGTGCCTCGGCCATGCGCGTGACGTTCTCGTCCGAATCCCACTGGTAACCCAGATCCAGGTTCCAGCGGTTGTTGATGTTCATGCCGAGCTCGGCGATGTAGTCGGAGCTGTTGTCGTCGGTGGGTGCCTCTCCCGGCAGGGTCACGTCACGCGTGCTGAAATACCGCGTTTCGCCCACGGTCGCGGTCAGGACCTGCGATCCGTCCGCCGAACGCATGAGCCGTGTGGTGATGCCGATATTGAGCTGGTCGGTGTCGCCGAGGCGGTCGAGTCCGACATAGCGGTTGGTGCGGAACAGCTGCACGACGTCGAAATCGGGCTGGATGGTATCGAAGACCGGCATGTCGCTCTGGTCCTCAAAGGGCACATGCACGAACTGCACCCGTGGCTCGATGGTCTGCAGCCAGGCGCTGTCCTTGCCCCACGCGCGCTCGAGCAAGGTGCCGAGCGCGACGCTGTAGATGGGCACGCTGCGGCTCGGCGACTGCGCGGTGCCGGGTTCCGTTTCGTCGAGCGAGTAGGCGGTGTAGTCGAAGGCGGCGAAGGAATCCACCGACAGCGCGCCGAAGCGCAGTGGCAGGGCGACCTGTGGCCGCAGATTGGCGCGCAGCCCGGTCGTGCCGGTGTCGCGGTTGAAGTATGTGAGCTCGGATTGCAGCCGGTATTCGAGACCCAGCGGGTTGTTCGGCCAGTAGCCATTGACGGCCACCTGCGGCAGGCGCTGGTAGGGCTGCTCCTCGTCGGTCAGCGAATCGTCGAGGGTCTGGTAGTCCTCGAGCCGCAGCAGGGCGAACCAGGTGTTGTCGAAGTACTCGAAGTCCATGCGCTGGCGCAGGTGTGTCTGGCTGGAATTGCCGAGGCCGGTGGAAAGATCCTCGAAATAGGCGGAGTCGCTGACCTGTGCGGCATCCACCGTCGTCCGCCAGCGGTCGCTCAGCCGCGACTGGTTGTACCAGTGGACCAGTGCGCGATCCTCCCCGGTGACATCATCGTCCGGCAGGAACTGGCCATCGACCGTGCCGGTGGAGCTTGCTGACAGATAGCGGAATTCACCCTCCGCCTGCAGGCCGCGTTTCGACATGTAGTGCGGTGTGAAGGTGGCGTCGTAGTTCGGGGCAAGGTTGAAGTAGTACGGGACGGCAACCTCCACGCCGCGCTGGCTGCCGCTGCCGAAATCCGGCAGCAGCAGGCCGGAGCGTCGCCGGCCATCGACCGGGTAGGTCAGCCAGGGGGAATACAGTATCGGCACGCCCTTGAATTCCAGGCGCGCATTGCGGGCGGTGCCGACGCCGGTCTCCCGGTCGATGCTCAGGCTGCCGGCCCGCAGCAGCCAGTCGTCCTTGCCGCGTGCGCAGCTGGTATAGGTGGCGTCCTTGAGCGTCAGTATCCGGGTTTCTTCCAGGGTGATGCTCCCGGCCGAACCGCGCGCCGGCAGGGTGTGCAGCTCGAACCTGGCGCTGTTGATGCTGAACAGGCCGCTTTCGGTGTTGTAACTCGCCGACTCGCCGCCCAGCCAGGTATCGGCATCGCGCAGGTCGATATTGCCGCTGAGCTCGAACTCGCCGGAGTTGCGGTCGTAGTTCGCGCCATCGGCGCCCAGCCGGATATCGTCGCGACGGAGCACCAGCCGGTTCCTGAACACCACCGGGCCGTCCAGGTCGACTTCGACGTCGCCGCTCAGCACGTCGACGATGTCGGCACCGATATCGGTGCGCGGCTCGACCGGCTCCGGTGCCGGAATTGCGCAGCCATATACCGGTACCGGTGCCGGTTCAGCGGCACCTGCGGCGGTGGCCCACAGCAGTATCAGCAGTGCACGTCGCAAGGTGCCCCCAAAGAGCCCGGAAGGGAATCGACGGACGGGAGTATAACGGCCATCCGCGCGTCGCGGTCTGACCGGTTTTCACCGTACCATGGGCACATGCGTGCACTGATACTTGCAGCCGGCCGCGGCGAGCGGATGCGGCCACTGACCAGCAACATGCCCAAACCGCTGCTCCGTGCCGGCGGCAAGCCGCTGATCGACTGGCACATCGAGGCGCTGGCGCGCGCCGGGATCACCGAGCTGGTGGTCAACCTGTCCTGGCAGGCGGCGAAGCTGCGCGACCACCTCGGCGATGGCTCCCGCCATGGCGTCAGCCTGCAGTTCAGCGAGGAAGGCCCGGAGCCGCTTGAAACGGGCGGTGGCATTCACCACGCCCTGGGCCTGCTCGGGCCGGAACCGTTCTGGGTGGTCAATGGCGATATCAGTTGCGATTTCAGCTTCGCGCCGCGTGAGCTGCCGCCCGGCACACTCGCGCATCTCGTGCTGGTGCCGAATCCGGCGCATCATCCGGACGGCGATTTCGTCCTGCGCGACGGGCGGGTTATCGGTGCGGACACGGCAGATGCCGCAAGGCTGACTTTTGCCGGCATCTCGATACTGCAGCCGGCGCTGTTCAGTGCCGCCCGACCGGGCCGCTTTCCGCTCGCGCCGTTGCTGCGCGCAGCGGCCGAAAAGGGGCAGGTGAGCGGGGAGTTCTACAAGGGGCGCTGGACCGATGTCGGCACGCCGGAACGCCTGCGCCAGCTGGATGTCGAGTTGAAGGGCTGCTGAGAGAGGCGCTGGTTTCCCAAATGCGGCGTCTCCGCCTGGTGTAGAGTTGAAACGTCGTCTATTCATTTCCACAGGACACATCGCCATGCAAAAGAAAAAACTTGCAATTCTCTCGGCTGTTTCGGTCGCTCTGCTGACACTGGGTGCCGCAGGCATCAACGCCCAGACGCCGCCGCCCGGCGGGTCGATTTCCGTCACAGGGACCATTACCGCAACCGTTACCGCAATCGACACGAAAGATCGCTGGGTCACCCTGAAGCGCGCTGATGGCAGCCTCGTCGATATCCAGGTCAGTCCGGAAGCGAAGAACTTTCCACAGATCCGGGTTGGTGACCAGGTTACGGCCCAGCATTCGGAGACGGTGGACATCACCCTCATTCCCGCCGGCCAGGCGGCACCGAACGTATCCGGCGGCTCCAGCCTGGTAACGGCACCCGCAGGCAGCAAGCCGCTGGCTGTGGAGGTGGACACGGCTGTCATCACCGGCACGGTGACGGCCATCGACTACGACTTGCGGCTTGTGGCCGTGCTCGGTCCTCTGGGCAATACCCGCACGCTTCAGGTTGGCCCCGCGGCCAGGCGCTTCAATGAAGTCAAGGTGGGTGACAACATCCAGATCACCCTGAAGTCGTCCACGATGATCGAAGTGACTGCGCCGGCGAAGTGATGCAGGCGGGGCGCTGCCGTAGCAACGGCAGCGCCCCTATTCGATGCGGCCGTCGCGGATGCGGATCAGGCGGTCTGCTTCCAGCGCAAAATCGTCATCGTGCGTGACCATGACAAAAGAGGTGCCTGACTCGCGGCTGAGCGAGCGCATCAGCTCGAACACCACGCGGCCGTTGCGGGTATCGAGGTTGCCGGTAGGTTCGTCGGCAAGTACCAGTGCCGGGTCGTTGGCCAGGGAACGCACCACCGCCACGCGTTGCTGCTGTCCGCCCGACAGCTGGGCGGGCCGGCTGTCGAGCTTGTCGCCGAGGCCGACCTTTTCGAGCAGCGTGCGCATGCGCGGTTCCTGCTGTTCCTGGTAGCGCCTGCCCTCCATGCGGCAGGGCATCAGCGCATTCTCGAGAACCGTGAACTCGGGCAGCAGATAGTGGAACTGGAAGATGAAACCCAGCCGCCCGCGGCGGACGCCGGCGCGTTCCAGTTCGTCGAGAGTGCCGGCATTCCGGCCGTCGACCAGTATCTCGCCCGCCGTCGGGCGGTCGAGCAGCCCCATGAGATTGAGCAGCGTGGTTTTGCCTGAACCACTGCCGCCGACAATGGCGACAAACTCGCCGCGCCCGATCCGGAAGGACAGGTCAAAGAGCACCGGTGTGGCGACGTCCCCGTTGAAGTAGGTCTTGTCGACGCCGCGCAATTCGATGACAGGTGGATCAGCCATGTTCAGCTGCCGCGAATGACCTGCATCGGATCGACGCTGCCGGCGCGCCGCGCCGGAAAGAACGCCGCAATGACACCGACGGTTACCGCCACCGCGGAGGCGCCGGCCAGCAGCCAGGGATCGATCCGGATCACGAACAGCCCGGTCATGCGGCCACCCGGGCCGGGTACCTGCACGGTCGAGAGCGCTGCCAGCAGCAGGATGCCGATCGGGATGCCCACCATGCAGCCGAGTACCGCGAGCAGGAATCCCTCCACCACGAATATCGTCTGGATTTCCCCCGGTGTTGCGCCCATGGCCTTGAGAATGCCGATCTCGCGGTATTTTCCGGTCACCGCCATGACCAGGATGCTGGCGATGCCGAAACCGGCGGCAATGATCGTGGAGATCAGCACCATATTGATGGTCTGGTCCTGCGCGTCGAGCGTGCGAAAGACACTCGGGTTGTCGGCGATCCATGACCTGATCTTGAACGGCAGGCGCGTGGCCATGGATTCGGCAATCACTTCTGCCTCGTAGAGGTCACGCACGCGCAGCCCGAGGCTGCTGGTCGCGCTGCCGAGCTCGAGCAGCGACTGTCCGTCGCGAAGCGTGAGGAATATCTGGCCATCGTCGAGTGCGCCGGAACCGGTCTCGTAGATGCCGGCCACCGTTACCGACAGCGAGCGGCCCTCCGGGCCCTGCAGCCGCAACTTGTCGCGCATGCGAATGCCGAAATCGCCCGCCAGCGTGGCACCCAGGGCGACCTCACCGGTCGTCATCTGCAGGAAACGGCCCTCCAGCAGGTTTTCCTCGATGTTGACGATGCGGTCGTGGCGTTCGGCCATCACGCCGGCCATGCGTACCGATTCGCGGCGTGAGCCGCGAAACATGAAGACGTTGCCCGATACGACCGGGGAGACGACAGTGACCTCCGGATCCTGCTCGAGTGCCGGCAACCATTGCCGCCAGTCATCGATCCTGTCCAGCGCGCGGGGCAGGTTGACGGTTTCACCGACGTAGAGGGTTGTTGCCGGAAGGCCAGGCAGCTCCCAGGCGCCGATCGGCGTGCGCTCGGCGGGCTCCAGCAC
>JAHDYN010000170.1 GCA_023383735.1 Gammaproteobacteria bacterium
GTTGAACCGCAAGGTTCCGGGGGTTCGAATCCCTCCCTCTCCGCCAGGTGCTGTGCATTTGTCCTGATCAACCTAGTGGAGCCAGTACCACCTTATGTCGATTTATCGTTTGAAGCATGTGTGGCTGTCGGTGGCCGTCTGTATTTTCCTGGCTGGCTGTTCGGTCCCGCATGTGCTGGGCATGGGCAGTTACTACCAGGTGACTGACCCGTCTTCCGGGAAGGTCTATTTCACCCATCAGATCGAGCGCGAAGATCGCGGTGTCGTCGAATTCATGGACGATACCTCGGACAGCTGGGTGAGTCTGCCGGACGGCGAGGTGAAAACCATCACGGAGGCCGAATATCGGGCCGGCCTTGAGCGCTGACGCGGCCGGATTGAACGCCCGGCAGTACTGACAGGGAGTATCCATGGATCCACGGCAGCGTCGCAGGCGCCGGCGGCGGGCGGGAGCAATTTCTGCCTTCATGGTGTTTGCGCTGGGCCTGGCGTTCTTCTTCGAGTCGCAGGCGACCACGACGGTGATCTTCGTGCGCCACGCCGATGCGCCGCTGGTCGTGGATGAAACCACCGCGTTGAGTCCATCGGGTGCGCTGCGTGCGGAGGAACTGGCCCGTGTGCTTGGCGATGTTGATGTGGTGCAGGGTGTTGACGCGATTTTTTCCTCCCCCCTGCGTGTCAATCAGGAGACAGTTGCGCCGCTGGCGCGGCGCTTGAACCTGCCGGTACAGGAGTACGATCCGCAGAACAGCCGCGGGCTTCGCAAGCGCATTCTGCGCAAGTACAAGGGCAAGGTCGTGCTGGTGGTGGCCGAGCCGGAGCTGATCCCGACAGTCATCGCGCGCTTGCAGGGCAGCAAGAAAGTACCGCCGATGGAAAACGAGTACGACAACCTCTATATCGTCAGTATCCCCTGGTACGGGAAGGTGAAAACCCTGCGCCTGCACTATGGTGCACGGCCGGAGCCTGCAAACGGATTCGAGCTGAGTTCGCCTTCCGAGGTCAGCGGCGGATAGGCGATCGACTTCTCGCGGCAGCGGGCTGCGATCTCCGGGTAGCACCACTCGAACAGCGTATCGGCATAGAGCGCCGGTGGCAGCCGGCACCGCGCATACATGCCGGCCGCTTCGCGTTGCCGTGCGGCTTCATACAGAAACAGGGCGGCTGCAACCGAGACGTTCAGCGAGGCCACCAGTCCGCGCATCGGCAGCACCGCATGCAGGTCCGCCAGCGCTGCCGCTTCATCCGATACTCCCCACAGCTCGGCACCGAGCAACAGCGCGGTAGGGCGGGTGTAATCGGGCTCGCGGTAGTCCACGGCAGTATTGGAGAAATGTGCCGCAACTATCTGAAAACCAATGCCTTTCAATTCTGTTGCGGCGTCGTTGATGGTGGCATGCCGCCGGACTTTCACCCACGGTGCCGTACCACCAGAGATTCCCACCGCCCGCCTGAAGGTTCCGGCACCGCCCACAGCATGGATCTCGAATACGCCCACGGCATCACAGCTGCGCATCAGTGCCGCCACGTTATGCGGCTTGTGCACGTTGTCGGCGAGCACGCTAAGGTCCGGCTGCCGGCGGGCCAGTGCGGTGCTGAGCGTGGCGTAGCGTTCCGGGGTCATGGCGGCAGACCTTGGCGGATCGTGGCTGGAGCGGTGAGTGACAGGCCCTTGCTGCCGGGTTCAGAGCCGGGCGATCACCGCATCGGCAAACGCGGCGGTGCCGAGTCGGCCACCGAGGTCGCGGGTCTTCTCGCCGGCGGCAAGTGCGGCGTCGTAGGCTTTGCGGATTCGGGCGGCCACCGGCCGTGCGGCCGGATCGTGGGCGGCATCGGCGACGTAGTTCAGCATCATCACGGCCGACATCAGCAGCGCGAGCGGATTGGCCACGTCCATGCCGGCAATATCGGGTGCCGAGCCGTGTACCGCCTCGAAGATCGCACCGTCATCGCCGATGTTGGCGCCCGGCACCACGCCGAGACCGCCGACCAGCCCAGCGCAGAGATCGCTGACCACATCGCCGTACAGGTTTTCCATCAGCAGCACGTGAAACTGGGTCGGGTCCTGCACCAGGCGCATGCAGCCGGCGTCGATGATCACGGTCTCGTAGGTGACGTCCGGGTACTCGCGTTCGTGGATCTGCTGCGCGCAGCGCAGGAACAGGCCATCGGTGAGCTTCATGATGTTGGCCTTGTGGAACACCGTGACCTTGGGTCGCTGGCGTTCCATCGCGTAGCGAAATCCCCAGCGGGCGATCCGCGTGCAGCCGTCCTCGGTGGCCACCTTCATGCTCATCACCACGCCCGGCGTCACCTCGTTCTCGACGCCGCTGTAGAGACCTTCGGTGTTCTCGCGGATGATGACGAGGTCCACATCCTTGAAGCGTGTCTCGACACCCGGCAGGCTGCGTACCGGCCGTACGGCGGCGTACAGGTTGAAAGCCTTGCGCAGCTGGACATTCACTGACTGGAAGCCGCCACCGATCGGGGTGGTGCAGGGGCCCTTGAGGGCAAGTTTCCGTTCACGGATCGCGCCCAGGGTGGACTCGGGCAGCACGCTGCCTTCCTGCTCCAGGGACACCACACCGGCCTGCCGCTCCGTCCAGCGGAACTTCGCGCCGGCGGCATCGAGGATCTTCAGTACGGCTGCGGTGACCTCGGGGCCGATGCCATCGCCGGGGATCAGGACTGCGTCATGGATTTTCATGGGTTCGGAGTATAGTCACCTGCCAGACCGGTGCCGATCGGTATTTTCCGCGGGTGCGCTAGAATGGCTCCGCCGACTACCGCAGCCCCGGTAGCTCAGGGGATAGAGCGTCCGCCTCCTAAGCGGAAGGTCCCACGTTCGAATCGTGGTCGGGGCACCATGTACTCGATTGGCAATACAGGCAGCGCCCGCGCTGCGCCGAACAAACAACAACGATGGAGGCCACCATGAAATCACCAGCAACCAGGCATCTCTCCCTGCTCGGCGGACTGCTTGCCATCGCACTGCTGCAGGCATCTGTGGCGCGAGCCGTGGAAGTCAGCGGTGAATTGGGGTCCCCGAGTGCGACCACCACCATCAGCGGCAAGCAGCTCCCGGCGCCGGAGCCGAAATTCGGCGGCACGATCAAGAAGGAAGCGCTCCAATCGAAAACCTGGTGGTCCCCGCGCACCGTGCCTCCCAAGCAGGCTCCCAATATCCTGCTCATCATCACGGATGACGCCGGCTTTGGCGTGCCGAGCACTTTTGGCGGGGTCATCCCGACACCCACGATGGATCGCGTCGCAAATGCGGGTCTGCGCTACAACAATATCCACTCGACCGCGCTCTGTTCACCGACTCGTGCAGCACTGCTTACCGGGCGCAACCACCACTCGGTGGGCTTTGGCGTGATCGCTGAACAGGCCACGGGATTCCCCGGCTACAACAGCGTCATCCCCGAAGACAAGGCCACCATCGGGCGGATTCTGCTCGAAAACGGTTATGCCACCTCGTGGTTCGGCAAGGATCACAACACGCCGGCGTTTGCCGCCAGCCAGGTCGGACCGTTTGACCAGTGGCCGACCGGCCTGGGTTTCGAGTATTTCTACGGCTTCGTGGGCGGTGACGCGAACCAGTGGCAACCAAACCTGTTCCGCAACACCACCCAGATCTATCCCTTCGAGGGCAAGCCGGAATGGAACCTGGTCACCGGCATGGCCGACGACGCAATCGATTACCTGAATCGCATCAACCAGACGATGCCCAGCAAGCCGTTCTTCATCAAGTACGCGCCAGGCGCCACGCATGCACCACATCACCCGACCAAGGAGTGGATCGAGAAGATCAGCAAGCTGCACCTGTTCGACCAGGGCTACAACAAGCTTCGCGAACAGATTTTTGCAAACCAGAAGAAGCTCGGCGTGATTCCGCAGGACGCCCAGCTCGAGGCCTGGCCGAACGAAGTGCTGAAGCCCTGGGATGAACTGACGCCCGAGACGAAAAAACTCTTCATCAAACAGGTGGAGGTATTCGCCGCTTTTGCAGCCTACAACGATCACGAAATCGGGCGCGTCATCGATACCATCGAGGAGATGGGCAAACTCGACAACACGCTCGTCATCTACATCAACGGCGACAACGGCACCAGCGCCGAGGGTGGCCCGCTGGGTACGCCCAATGAGGTCGCCTTCTTCAATGGTGTCAACGAGATGCCGGTCGACGTACAGATGAAGTGGTACGACGCATGGGGTACCGAGCAGACCTACAACCATATGTCGGCTGGCTGGTCCTGGGCCTTCGACACGCCGTTCACCTGGTTCAAGCAGAATGCTTCCAAACTTGGCGGCATCCGGCAGAACATGGCCGTTTCGTGGCCGGCGCGCATCAAGGACAAGGGCGGCCTGCGTGAACAGTTCATGCACGTGATCGACGTTGTACCCACCATTCTGGAAGTCACCGGAATTCCGGCCCCGGACACGGTGAATGGCATCAAGCAGGCACCGATCGAGGGCACCAGCTTCGCCTATACCTTCGACAAGGCAAACGCCAAGGAGCCCTCACACCACAAGACCCAGTATTTCGAGATGATGGGCCAGTGGGCGCTGTATGACGAAGGCTGGCTGCTCAGCACCAAGGTAAACCGTGCCCCCTGGGAGGCCTTCGGCGCTGCCAACCCGGATCCCCTAAACAACCAGGTGCTCGAACTTTACGATCTGAACAACGACTTCAGTCAGTCCCGGAACATCGCCGCACAGCATCCGGACAAAGTGGAGAAGATGAAGGCGATCTTCATCGCGGAGGCGGAGAAGTACCAGGTCTTCCCGATGGACGCCTCGGTGGCTGCACGCGTCGCAGCTGAACGGCCGAACATCACCGCCGGCCGCACCGAGTTCGTTTACACGCACCCGATGGTCGGTCTGCCGCAGGGCGATTCCCCGTTCCTGCTCAACAGCTCCTACACCATCACTGCGGACATCACCGTGCCGGAAGGCGGTGCGGAAGGCATGATCCTGACCTCGGGCGGACGGTTTGCAGGCTATGGGTTTTACCTCCTCAAGGGCAAACCGGTATTCCTCTGGAACCTGATCGA
>JAHDYN010000171.1:0-2724 GCA_023383735.1 Gammaproteobacteria bacterium
TTGCCGAATCCGGCCGGTCGCCGGCTGAACTGCGTTTCAACAATTTCTGGGCCTGGCACGTCAAGGAAACGCGTGAAGCAGCCCATCGCGAAGCGCGACGCTGGCTCGCCGTGCGGGCCACGCCGTATCCCGACTACTACTACCGGGACATCCTGCCCGAAGAAGAAATGCAGGTGATCTTCGATAACCGCAACAACATGCTCAGGGCTTTCAATGCCGGCAGCGACGTGATCGAAGGCGTACCCGCGGACATCATGGAACGCTTTGTCGACCGGGCGACCTCGGCTTCAGGCGTTGATGATCTCGATCACGAGATCGACCGGCTGCGCCGCTTCAAGGCCAACGGGCTCACGGACCTCTCGCTGCGCATCTACGAGAACCCGGAGTGGACCATCCGGCTGATCGGCGAGCGGGTTATTCCCGCGCTGGCCTGAGTCGTGTTGCTGCATCGGCCGGTTTCTGCCGGCCGCTGCCATGGCGCGACTCAGGCTGCCAGCCAGGCGCGGGCAGCGGCCAGCTGATCAGCCGCAAAATACTCCAGCGGGAATTGCCGCAGGTCTTTCGAGGTAAACAGCAGCGCCAGATCACGCCACTTTTCATCGCCGACAATCGCCATTCGCGCGATGTGTGGATCGTTGGCCTCCTGAAAAGAAAAATCGTCCCACTGCCCGCCCTGCTCCCAGCCTTCGAAATGCTCGACCAGCACCAGCACCCGGACCGTGCCAGTCTGGCGAATGATTCCGGCCGAGCGTTGTTGCAGGCTGGCAAGCTCCGACTGGGTGAGACGCCCGCTCACCCGGAGGGTGACGAGACCATCGTCCACGCTGACCAATTCTGCTGCCATGTCAGGATCCTGTACCAGAAGACTGTCCGGGCCAGATCTCGGTGATGCCCCAGGACTCGAGCTTTTTCTCGAAGGTCCAGCGGGGATGGATCCTCTCCAGGTCAGCGAGATCGGCATCGCAGGCGAAATCGTAGCCGTTCGTCTGATCGTTATACCACTGGGCATAGCGAAGGGGATAAATCACCTCCTCGCTGAAAAAGCCGATCATCTTCATCAGCCACTGCGGGAACGGCCGGTACCTGAACTTCATGCCGTGCTTGTTGGTCTTTTCGGCGATCTCGACCAGCTGGTGTCCGGTCAACGCACAGGAGGCGATGGAGAAATCCTGGTTCGAGAAGACTTCCGGATACTCGAAGCAGGTGCCCGCCCACTTGCCCACATCGCGCACATCGACCCAGTTGACGAGGAAGTCCGGCTCGTTGATTCCGGGTATGTTGTTTTCCCGGATCATGGTCTTCGACAGCTTCGTATCGCCACGAAACTGCGCCTGTGCCGTGTAGTCCACGCGATGCATGGCGTAGTAGTAGGCCGGGCGATGGATGCAGGTGACGTTCACACCCTGCCCGCGCAGGAAATCCGAAATGCGCAAACGCTGGTGGATCCACCAGGGCGCCTCGGGTGCGGCATCGACGATGCCATGCACCTTGTCGGGCGGGAAGACCAGCGTAATCACATGCCCGACCGACGGATTGGCCCTGAGCGCGCCCAGCGCCGCAAGCACCTGGCGCATCACGGCCGCACGACCGCCGGCGGGATCGTTGCCATGATTGGTGATCTTGCCGGCCTTGCTGGTGTTCGCCGTCACATAGAGCACCACGCCTGCACAACCGGCGAAGGCCTCGGTCAGTTTCGCTTCGGAATTCATGTCCACGCCGGAATGCAGGCTCAGGAGCCCCGGGTGACTCGCCTCGGTTTTTTCCAGCAAGGCTTCGAGACGCGCGGCCGCCTGCGTGCCCGGCGTACGGTAAAGTGCACGAACGCGGAATTTCAGCGTCCTGGTCAGTTCCTCGACGACCGCATAGCACTCCCAGCCGGTCGCACAGGTCACTGCGATCAGCGGCAGCTTGTCGACCGGCCTGTCAACCATCGGTTCAGGGCCCCGCTCGGCCCTGATCTTCAGCACCGCATCGACCAGCCGCTTGTTCTTCGCCTTGATGGCCTGCTGCGCCATCTTCACCGCAGTATCCCGATCCATGGTCAAAACCCCCGAAAATCCGTCCGCCATGATGCCCCGGATCAGACGCAAATAAACACCCTTTCAGCCCAGCGGCTCGCCGTTGATCTCGTACCAGTGCCGGATACCTGCCCAGATCTCCTCGGCCGTCTCCGCATACCAGAACAGTTCCCGGTCTTCGGGATCGATCACGCCTTCATCGACCAGAAAATCCGGATTGAATGCCTGGCGCCAGTAGGTCTCGCCGACCAGCACGACCGGTACCGGCCTGATCTTCCGCGTCTGCACCAGGGTGAGGGTTTCGAACAGCTCGTCGAGGGTCCCGTAGCCACCGGGAAACACCACCAGGGCTTTGGCCCGCAGCAGGAAGTGCATCTTGCGCAGCGCGAAATAATGAAAGCGCATGCAGAGATCCGGCGTGATGTAGGGATTCGGAAACTGCTCGTGCGGCAGCCGGATGTTGAGACCCACTGACTTGGCGCCCACATCGAAGGCACCGCGATTGGCCGCCTCCATGATTCCGGGCCCACCGCCGGTCAGCACGACGAGGTGCGACCCCTCCATGCCATTGCCTGCACGGGCCACGATCTGGGCGAACTGACGGGCAACATCGTAGTAGCGGCTCTTGTCCAGAATCCGCTCCGCGATGCGCAACCGCTGCCGGCACTCGGCATCCGCCGGGTCAGCCGCACACGCCGCGCGCCGC
>JAHDYN010000171.1:2734-4996 GCA_023383735.1 Gammaproteobacteria bacterium
AGTCTGCCTCGGGCTGGTCCCCCCCCCCCCCCGCGCCCCGCCCCGGGGGGGCCGGCGCCGCCGCGGCCGGTTCCGGTATCCGGGTACTGCCAAAGACCACGATCGTCTGCGTGATGCCATGCCCGTTCAGCAGCATCTCGGGCTTGGCATAGTCGATCTGCAGCCGGAGCCCACGCATCTCCTCCAGCTCCAGAAAATCGGGGTCCTGGTCGGCCTCGCAATAGCTGGGGCTTTCCAGGATGGCCTTCAGGCGGGCGGGAGCCTCGCTGTCATCCTCGGCCGGCTTGGGGCGTTGCCAGGGAAGCGGCTCGCGGCGCGTGTGCTCATGGGCAGGCGCTGGAATCCGGCACTTCGGTGCCGACGGATCAGTCTCTGACATCTCACCTCCCCTCGTGTGCAGCGATCAGTGGCCTCGGTCACCCGCATTCCGTGGGCAGGCCCAGTTGAGACCACAACAGCATGCCGCCGTGCAGGCTGGCGCACTGCTGATGACCGGCATTGCGCAGTATCACGGTTGCCTGGCCGGAGCGCATGCCGGAATGGCAGACAGTCACCACCGGCTTGTCCGTCGGAACTTCGGCCAGCCGGTCCCTGAGCTCGCCGAGCGGGATCAGCTGCGATTGCGCGATTCTGCCCAGCGACTCGCGCCGCTCCTGTGGCTGCCGGACATCGAGAATATGCACGGCTGAGCGGTGCTCGGCGACCCATGCCGGTTCGATCTCGATCAGGCCGGCATAAGTCAGGCGCACCGGGCCCCATTCCGGGAGCTTGTCCGGGCCGGCGGCATCCGACCGGCCACTGCGCATGTTGGCGGGCAACGCCACATCGATCTGCTTCGGATGAGGCAGATTCAGGTTGTCCATGAAGCCTGCAAAGTCACGCTCGTCGGCGCCACGGCCAATGCGCGGGTTGAAAGCCCGCTCTTCGGCCACCGAGGTCACGGTACGCCCGTGGTAATCGTGGGCCGGGAACAGCAGGCAGGTGTCCGGCAGGGAAAATATCTGCCCGGTTATCGAGCGATACAGCACGCGGGCATTGCCCGACTGGAAATCACAGCGCCCGGTGCCGCGTATGAGCAGGGCATCGCCTGTAAACGCCATGCTCTGGTCATCCAGCACCAGGCTCAGGCAACCTGCCGTGTGACCGGGAGTCTCGCGAACCTCCAGGCGACGCGCGCCAAAACCGACGCTGTCGCCATGATCGAGCAGCAGGTCGGCGTTGGCGACAGGCGGCTGGTAACGACCTGAGATGGCGATGCGGCAACCCGTGGCCTGCTTCATCAGCCAGGCGCCGGTGACGTGATCGGCATGGCAATGCGTGTCGACTGCAGCCACGAGCTTCAGACCCAGCTCGTCGATCAGGGCCAGATCCCGCCGATGCTGTTCAAACACGCTGTCGATCACCACTGCCTGGTGCGTGTCCGGGTCACCGAGCAGGTAGGTATAGGTGGACGACGACCCGTCAAAAAGCTGCCGGAAAATCAGCCTGGGGAACATGACACCTCCCGCCTGACCCGGAACAGCCATGCCCGGCCCGCAGCGACGGCTGCGCGGCAGGGCACCGGCCAGCCCGGATCCGTGATCCGGAAAACCTAGTTCTTCTCCTTGTCCACCAGCTTGTTGGCGGTGATCCACGGCATCATCGCCCGCAGCTTTGCACCCACCTGCTCGATCGGATGGGCTGCATTGTTGCGGCGATATGCCGTCATGGACGGATAGTTGGTGGCACCTTCTGCGATGAACTGCTTGGCGTATTCACCGTTCTGGATGTCCTTCAGCGCCTGGCGCATGGCCTTGCGGGATTCCTCGTTGATGACCTTCGGGCCGGTGACGTACTCGCCGTACTCCGCGTTGTTGGAGATCGAGTAGTTCATGTTGGCGATGCCGCCTTCGTACATCAGGTCCACGATCAGCTTGAGTTCGTGCAGACACTCGAAGTAGGCCATTTCCGCCGGATAGCCGGCTTCGGTCAGGGTTTCGAAGCCCATCTTCACCAGCTCGACGGCACCGCCGCAGAGCACCGTCTGCTCGCCGAACAGGTCGGTTTCGCACTCGTCCTTGAAGGTGGTTTCGATGATGCCGGTGCGTCCGCCGCCGATGCCGGCCGCATATGACAGGGCAAGCTGCTTGGCCTTGCCGGAAGTGTCCTGGAACACCGCAACCAGGTCGGGAATGCCGCCGCCCTTGACGAACTCCGAGCGCACCGTATGGCCCGGCGCCTTCGGCGCAATCATGATCACGTCGAGATCGGCGCGCGGCACGA
>JAHDYN010000172.1 GCA_023383735.1 Gammaproteobacteria bacterium
ACCATCGTCAATGATGCCCCGGTGGTGTTCGAGAACACCGGGACCGATGCCGACGAGTGGCGGCCGCAGAACAACTCCGGGCAGTTCTACGGCCCGACACGCCTGCGCGAAGGGCTGGTCAAGTCCCTGAATCTGGTCACGATCCGCGTGCTGCTGGACATCGGGGTTGCGAATGCAATCAGATACATCAGCCCCTTTGGTTTGCCGGACAGTGCCATGCCGCCAAACCCCACCATGGCGCTCGGCAGCGGCGAGGCCACGCCACGCGACATGGCTGCCGGGTTCGCCGCATTCGCCAATGGCGGCTTCCGCGTCGACCCGTACCTCATAGACCGCATCGAGGACGCCTCCGGCACAGTGATCTTCCAGGCACCGGCCCGGGTCGTTTGCAGCAGCTGCACACCGCGCTGGTTCGGCCCGAACGAACCGCAGCCGGAAGCCGATCCGGACGCTGCGCGGGATGCAACGCCGGTGCCCGTGCGGACGGGACCGGAAATCCCTGCTTACCTCGATGCAGAGGAGATGATCGCGCACGCCGGAACCTGGCGCCCCGGCGCGATGGACGCGCCGGCGTTCATGTCCCCTGCCGGGCAGGCGCCGCGGATCATCACGGCCGAGAACGCCTACCTGGTCTACGACATGATGCGCGACGTGATCCGGCGCGGCACCGGCGTACGCGCTCGCGCGCTGGGCCGTGACGACATTGCCGGCAAGACCGGCACCTCGAACGACCGTCGTGACGCCTGGTTCAGCGGCTTCAACGGTCAGCTGGTCGCCACGGCCTGGGTCGGCTTTGACCAGGAGCGCAGCCTGGGTCCGCGCGAGGAAGGCGGCCGGACCGCCCTGCCGATGTGGATGTACTTCATGGCCGATGCCCTGCATGGCGTGCCGGAGACCCCGCTGCCGCGACCGGCCGGCATCGTCACCGCACGCATCTCCGCCGACACCGGCAGCCTGGCATCTGCCGGCGAACCCGGCAGCATGTTTGAACTGTTCCGCGAATCAGACCTCGAATCACTGGAGCAGGCCGGCAGCATGGCGACAGGCCGCGGGCTGCAGGCGGCGCCAGCGGGGAACGAGAATGAGATTTTCTAGCCGTGACCGGCCCGATCATCAGCGTCTTGCGCTCGCTGTCGAAGCGGCGCGGATAATCCAGGAAGAAGGCCTGCTCGATTTTCGCAGCGCCAAGACCAAGGCAGCAGAGCGCCTGGGGCTCGGCCGGCGTGCGCATCTGCCGGACAATGCCGAAATCGAGGCCGCGCTTGCCGAGCGCAACCGGATCTTTCACGGCGAGACACTGCCCGAACTGCTGGTGACGCTGCGCCAGGCGGCATTCCAGCTGATGCGCGATCTCAGCATCTACAAGCCCCGTCTGGTTGGCGACGTGCTGAGCGGCAACGCCACCCTGCATACGAGCGTCGACCTGCACCTGTTCAGCGATACCACCGAAGCCGTGAGTGCAAGTCTGGAGTCACTGGGGGTGGGCTACCGGAGCATCGCCCGGCGTCACCGGCTAAGACACGACGAAGTCGAGCAGTTTCCCGGCTATCGCTTCAGCGTGCATGACTGCGATTTCGCCAGCACGGTCTTCCCCGTGCGTCTGCGCGGACATGCGCCGCTCAGCCCGGTGGACGGAAGACCGATGCGGCGGGCGGGCCTGCGCGAACTCGCGGAGCTGCTTGATCTCGGGTCGGCAGGCGGAAAGCCGGCTTCAGGCTGAGCCGCTCAGCGCTTGCTGACGTCCACGTAGTCGCGGCGCGTCGGGCCCGTATAGAGCTGGCGCGGACGGCCAATGCGCCCCTCCGGATCCGTGATCATTTCCCGCCAGTGCGCCACCCAGCCCACGGTGCGCGCGATGGCGAACATCACGGTGAACATCGACTTGGGAATGCCCAGCGCCCGATAGATCACGCCCGAGTAGAAGTCGACGTTCGGGTAGAGCTTCTTCTCGATGAAGTAGGGATCCTTCAGAGCGATCTCTTCCAGCTGGAGGGCCAGGTCGAAGAGCGGCTGGTTGCGGCCGAGACGCGCGAGCACCTTGTGGCAGGTCTCGCGGATGATCGTGGCACGCGGGTCATGGTTCTTGTAGACGCGATGACCGAAGCCCATCAGGCGGAAGGGATCGTCCTTGTCCTTCGCCCTGGCGATGTACTTCGGGATGTTGGCAACGGTACCGATCTCTTCGAGCATCTTGAGCACGGCTTCGTTGGCACCACCGTGGGCCGGGCCCCAGAGCGCCGAAATGCCCGCGGCGATCGCCGAGTAGGGATTGGCGCCGGAACTGCCGGCCATGCGCACCGTCGAGGTGCTGCAGTTCTGTTCGTGATCCGCGTGCAGGATGAACAGCAGATCGAGCGCCTCGGCGGCGACCGGATCGATGTGATAGTCCTCGGCCGGCACGGCAAAGAACATGTGCAGCAGGTTCGAGCAATAGTTCAGGTCGTTGCGCGGGTAGGTAAAGGGCTGGCCCAGGGAATGCTTGTAGGCAGCCGCCGCAATCGTCGGCAGCTTGGCGATGATCCGGTGCGCAAAGATGTCGCGGTGGCGCGGGTCGTGGATATCCGTGGTGTCGTGATAGAAGGCGGACATCGAGCCGACCACGCCGGTAACCATGGCCATCGGATGTGCATCGTAGTGAAAACCGTTGAAGAGACGCAGGATGGTCTCGTTCAGCATGGTATGGGTGCGGATCGAGCGGTCGAATTCAACCAGCTGGGTCTGTGATGGCAGATCGCCGTACAGCAACAGCCAGGCGACCTCGATGAAGGAACTCTTGTTCGCAAGCTGCTCGACCGGGTACCCCCGGTACATGAGGATGCCCTGGTCGCCATCGATATAGGTGATCTTGCTTTCGCAACTGGCGGTCGAGCCGTAACCGGGATCGTAGGTAAACAGGCCCTGGGAGGTGAAGAGGCTGCGGATATCGATGACATCCGGCCCCGTTGTTCCGGAACGGGACCCGAGTTCAAACTCCTGGCCCGAGCTGGTTTCCCTGACGATGTAGCTTCGTCCGTTCTGTTTGGCGTCGCTCATTTGATCTATCCGGCTCCCAGGTTTGTGATGCGGCGACGAGGTTCAGTCGCTGCACGCCGCCTTGACAGACAGCAGCCGGACCAAACAGCGCCACATTATAGGGAACGAGACCGGACCGTGCACCAGTCGGTGCAACTCGATCGTGGGATGTCGGCGTTTAAGCGTGCTGTGAAAAAAAGCGGCGTGGCTGCAATCAGCTGCGCGCGTACTTGCGGCGGAACTTGTCAACCCGTCCGGCCGTATCAAGCATCTTCTGCTTGCCGGTGTAGAAGGGATGACAGGCGGAACAGACTTCGACACCGAGATCGTGTCCAAGCGTGGACCGGGTAACGAACTCGTTGCCGCAGCTGCAGGTAACTTTGATTTCCGCGTAGGCGGGATGTATGTCGGCTTTCATGATCGCTGGCACCGCTGGTAGGGATTCACCCTGAGGCCGGTACGGCCAAAGGGCGCCGAAGGATAGCGATTAGCCCTGGGCAAGGCAAGCCGGGATGTTATCCACAGAAGCTGTGGATAACTCTGTGGAGACTTTGCTTTCAAGCGGCTGTGCCCGAGGTTGCCAGAGGGAAACTGCCGGTTTGGCGAAGAAATAGCCAAATCAATAAGTTCAATAAAAACAATGGGCTGCGGCTCATTACTGGGTGTTGAACTTAATACTGGCGCTGTATCTCCATGATAGTTGGCCTTCCTCCCGGCTTGTGCATAAGAAAACCGCGGCGGCCGCTCAATCGGTATCCGCGAGTAGCGCCAGCAGCCGCTGCAGCGCTGCCTGGCGATGGCTGCGGCGGTTCTTTTCCTGCGGATCCATGCTGGCCACCCGCTTACCGCTCTGAAGGTCAATGAACAGCGGGTCGTAGCCAAAGCCGCCACTACCCTCGCAATCGGCAGCAACCCGCCCTTCCCAGATGCCCTCGGCAATCAGGGGCGATTCATCCCCCGCATCGCGCACGAAAACCAGGCAACAGCGATAGCGCGCCGTGCGTCGGGTAGCCGGTACGCCCGCCAGTTCGGCAAGCAGCTTCGCGTTGTTGGCCGCATCGCTGGCCCCCGGGCCGGCATAGCGGGCCGACCAGACACCCGGCGCGCCGTTCAGGGCATCGACTTCAATGCCGGAATCATCGGCGAGCGCCGGCAAGCCGGTGGCGACCGAGGCATGGCGCGCCTTGAGCAACGCGTTCTCGCGGAAAGTGGCGCCCGTCTCGGCAACCGGCACCACGCCGAGCGCAGCCTGTGAGAGCAGCTGCCAGCGGGAACCGAGGAGCTGCTGAAACTCGCGGAGCTTGCCGGGGTTGCCACTGGCCAGCACCAGCTTGCGCGGCATCACCGGGTATCCGGCACCAGCGTCAGCCCGGACGAGCCTGGCGGCCGGAAGCCGACTGTGCGCGCCAGGCATCGATGGCAGCAGTCTGGGCCGCCATGATGCCGCGGACACCGGTTGCGGCAAGGTCGAGCAGCGCATCGAGTTCCTCGCGACGAAAGGCGTGCCCCTCGGCCGTGCCCTGCACCTCGATGAAACTGCCGGCCTCGTTCATCACGACGTTCATGTCGGTCTCGGCCGCGGCATCTTCGGCGTAATCGAGGTCCAGAACCGGCTGGCCGCGAAAGATGCCCACGGACACAGCGGCAATCTGGCCATGCAGCGGACTCGTTGCCACGGCGCGGCTGCGCAACAGCGACTCGATCGCGATCACCAGTGCCACATAGCGGCCCGTGATCGCCGCCGTGCGCGTGCCGCCATCAGCCTGCAGCACATCACAATCGAGGGTGATCGTGCGTTCACCGAGCGCTTCGAGGTTGGCTGCGGCACGCAGCGAGCGGCCGATCAGCCGCTGGATCTCCAGGGTTCTGCCGCTCTGTTTGCCCTGGGCCGATTCACGGCGCATCCGGCTGTGTGTGGATCGCGGCAGCATGCCGTACTCGGCGGTGATCCAGCCGCGCCCGGTATTGCGCA
>JAHDYN010000173.1 GCA_023383735.1 Gammaproteobacteria bacterium
CGGTTCATGAGTACGGTGAGCACGTCGATGTTGTCGGTCACCGTGTGCAGCAGGTCGGTCTGCTTCTGCAGCTTGGCAGCCTTGCTGCGCAGCTCTTCGGCCTGATGGCGAGCGCGCACGCTGCTGCCATGACGCCAGGCCGCCACCGAGAGCGCCGCGATACTGAGCAGCAGCAGCGACAGCGTGGCCAGCAGGAAGCGACGGCGTTCATCGGCGGTACTCAGCGCATCCTTCGCATTGACACCCTGTACCAGCACCCAGGGCTCCCCGGCCGAGACCAGACCGCGAATCCGGCGGCTCACCTGCAGCACCGGCACGCCGCGATAGTTGTCGAGACTCACGAAGCTGCCCGGCGACAGCACGGCGGCAACTTCGGCAAGATCGGCACGCTCGATCGGCAGCGTCCGGCGCAACGGGGCGCCGCCATCCTGTGTCGGCGACAGGAACACGATGGCGTCGTCCTGGCGGGCGACCAGCAGCGTTTCGCTTTCTTCGGCAAAGGTCGGCCCGCGACGGAGCAGCGGATACAGCTCCTGTTCGGCACTGCGCACGCCGATCAGCACACCGTTGGCCGCACCGCCACCGGTCAGGGAACCGGATACGGCACCGACCGATACCGCGATCACGACGACCGCGCGATCTTCCGCGTCCAGACGCAGATCCACCAGCGTCGTTCCGGGCTTCGCCAGCGCACCGCGCATCACCTCGCCGTAGCTGTCGGCAAGCTCGCCCAGACCCGGGGTCACGACGACCGGCCGCAACCGGGCATCCAGCAGCGCCAGACCGTAACTGACCGAACGCGGCACGTTTGCCGGCACGCGGGCGGCCGGGTCAGGCATGTAGCCACCGCGTTCGGCGGCGGCCAGCATCAGGTTGCGCAGATAGGCCTGCTGTGCCGACTCGGCCTGCCCGGCATCCGGCGCACTCTGCTGACGCGCACGCACCAGTTGCCACAGATAGAGCTGCAGCGAAGCGTTGTTGGCCAGTTCGGCCAGGTCGCGCTGGTCGGCGGCCAGCGCCCTCGCGAGCGCGTCGGCCTTGCTGTCGGCAACGAGCCCCAGCCGCGTCTCCCACTGCAGCAGGTCACGCTGCCGCTCGTTCTCTATATAGATGTTGATCAGTAAACCGCCCGCACCCAGCAGCATGACGAGGGCCAGAATGGCCGCCGCCACCGATCTGCGGAAGTTGACCTGGCTGGTCATGGCGCACGCGGGACATGAATCCACCAGCGGGATTCATTGATGGAGAAGACCGGCGCATAGTGCACCACATCGCGGTGCGAGAGCACTGTCTGCACCTGGTTGTCGAGGATGTAGACCTCAGGGCCGCGCGCAACGGCCAGCACCGCATGCGGCACACGCAGGTTGGTGTCCTGCACGATCACCAGACGCAGATCCTCGTCCGGCAGGCCGAGCCAGCGCAGCGAAAAAAACTTGGTGATCGCATAGTCCTCGCAGTCGCCGCCGTTGTAGAGGAACTCGCGCGGGATCGCCCAGTAATCCTCGACCCCGTAGTTGTGCAGGTCGAGCACGTAGTCCTTGCTGTTGGCATATTGGTTGACCGCCTTGAGCTGCTCCCGTACCGGCAGGCTGCGGGTCTGGTCGATGAAGCGGCGCCACTCGGCCAGATGGCAACGGTTGATCAGTCGCGACTTGCAATCACCGTCCTGCAACTGGTCGTTCAAATGGCGCTCGACAACCCGCAGCCACTGCGGGAAGTCCGCCAGCCGTTGCTGGGGCTCCTGGGCATAACCGAACAGGTCCACCGGAAAGGCCTGCACGGCCCCATGACCGGCACCGAGCAGACAGACAGCCAGCGCCCTGACAATCCTTTTGACAAAAACCGGCATGGTTGAATTGAGCTGTGGATCGGCATCAAGTAATGTGCACAAGTATCTGCGACTAGAACAAAAAGGATTATGGAAAGCAAGCTGTTACGCCGGTTGTCCGCAGCACCGTTACTTGCCCTGTTGCTGGTTTCCAGCCCGTTGCTGGCCGATCAGCTGCAGGATGACTTCGACGCGGCCCTGCAGGCCATCGACCAGAATCAGTTGCGTACGGCACGCGAACGCCTCACGACCTTGCTCGCCACCAACCCGAGCCTGAGCCGCGCCCGCCTTGAACTGGCCCGCGTGTACTACCTGTCCCAGGACTATCCGCAGGCGCGTGCCGAGGCACAGCGCGTGGCGGATGATCCGAACACTCCGCCGGCCGTGCGGGCCACGGTGCTGGCATTCCTTGCCCAGATCGATGCGGACCAGAAACAGAACATGGCCCGCCACCACTGGACACCTTCCATCTACGCGGGGCTGATGTTCGACTCCAACGTCAATGTCGGGCCGTCGCGCGACATCATCGATATCAATGGTACGCCCGGCTTCGTGCTGCCGGAGTCGCAGGAGAAAGACGACTACGCGATGGTGATCAGTCCGGGCATCGCTCACACCTACAATCCGGGCCGGCGTTTCGAGGCCGGCGAGCAGCAGGGATTCTTCGTGTGGCAGAGCCAGGCCAACGGCTACTACCGCGCCTACGCCGATGAAGACGATTACAACCTGGGCATCCTGACGCTGCGCACCGGCCCCGCCTGGATCGTACCTGGCCGCTGGCGGGCCGGCATCGGCCTGCAGGGCGACCAGATCTTCCTCGGCGGTGACAACCTCGCCTGGTTCACGACGCTGAACCCGAACATCACCTGGGAGCTCGGCAACGACACCGAACTCTCGCTGGACGGCATTGCCACCGATCGGCGTTACCACGACAACGATGAAGACGGGCGGGATGGCCTGTACCTCAGTGCCAACGCGATCCTCACCCACTACTTCAGGAACCGGACGATCGGCCTGCAGGGCGGCATCGGCTATGCCGACTTCGATGCCGACGATGACCGCTTCGGTTACAAGGCACCGGACCTGATGCTCGGCGTCATCGTCGATGCCTGGCAGGGTGGCTCGGTGTATGCGCGGCTGAACTACCGGAACTACGATTTCGACGGGCCGGAGCCCGCGCCCTTTGCACCGACCACGCGCGACGAGGATGAAGTGCGCGTGTCACTGGGCTTCCAGCATGAGTTCCGCAGCGACGCGTTGCAGAACTGGGTGCTGCTTGGCAGCTGGGTGCATACGGACAACGATTCGAACGTCGGCATTTATGAGTACGACCGCGACGTCGTCAATCTCGGCATGGCGCGCAATTTCTGAGATGGAAAGTCACATTGGCGACTTATGGAAAATGTGACACGCATCACACAATTGTCGCGGGCTGGTGATCCGCGACACGATCTGGTGTAGAAAGAAAAGCAGCTGTCCCAGAATGGACGGCAATAAACATAAACAGGGCAAGCCGCGAAACAGCGGCGCCCCGGGGAAGACAAGCATGAAGCCTTTCAGACTCGCGACCATTCTGTTGTTGTGCGCATCGCCGCTGATGGCGACCGCTGCCAATGCGCCGCAATCGGATGCCGACTGCGCCGCTTTGCTCGAGCGCTGGGCGACCGACCCCAAGGCGGCGCCGAAGCAGGTCATCAATGACTGCAAGGACCAGCTCGCACAGGCTGTGGCCTTGCCGGTCGCTGCACCGGCAGCGATTGCAGCCGTCGATCCCTGCACCGGGCCGGGCGCTGCCGATTCGGTGCTGTGCTGGGGACCATGGGCCAGCGTTGCCCCGGCTGCCGGCTTCAGGGATGACCCCGCACAGCCGCCGATACCCGACCGCGAAGTCTGCGATGCACGCACCGATGAGTGCCAGCCGCTGCTGGCAGCCGTCGAACCGCCACCGCCGCCACCATTGGGCAGTTGTGCACCAGGGACCCCCTGCGGATTTGCCACAGTCGTTGCCGGCATCAGCAGCGACGATGACGCCGAGGACACGGCCTTCGCCCGCTTCGACATGGCACCGGACGGCAGCCAGTTCACCGTGTCGCCCGAAGGTGGCGCGGACATCAATTCGGTTACCGGCATGACCACCAGCGTGACACAGCGTTCCGATGACTGGGAGAACATGCGTTCGAACGGTCGCGTGGGCGACGAGCAGTCGCGCATCGTGGCGCGGGTGGTCCGTGATGACGAAGGGCAGGTGCTGCTGGCAGCCGACGTGTGGAGCCACGGCAATCGTGCCAACCAGACTTCGCAGTCCGGCTACTTTGCCTGGGGTACCGCCACCAGCCAGGCAGGGCTCGATGCGCTCAACGCCGGCAACGTCAGCCTGAACTTCAGCGGACCCATGTCGGTGGACAACCGCACGACCGGTTCCATGACGGTCGACTTCGGCACCAACCCGACCTGGACCGGCACCTGGACCAACCCGGGCTACAGCTTCGGCGCCGGCGGCGTGGCCAGCGGTGCAGACCTGGTCTCCCTGCCCGACCAGTTCACGGGCAACGTCATCGCCGACCAGAGCTTCGTGCAGGGCGCCTTGCTTGGCGAACCGGGCGGTGCACGCGGGATCGCGCACATCATCGACGTCACGCTGGTGGACCAGGGCCGCATCAAGGATGTGGGTCTGCTGCGCGAAGTAATCAAGCCTTGATACCAGAACAGAACTGAAACAGAACCGAAGAGCTTCATCATGAACATGCGCAACATCTCCGGCCTCGGCCTGCTGCTGACCCTCGCCCTCGCGGGCAACGCGCAGGCGGCCAGCCTCGCCCTGCAGCCGTCGACCAACATGAACGTCATCGGCGACGTGATTCAGGTCGGGCAAGGCGGAACGGTCAACCTGGACCTGCGACTGGTCCTGGATGCAACCGAATCCGCATCCGGCGACTACGGCCTGTATGGCGGCTCGATCCTGGTGAGCTACGACACGAGGCACTTCGATTTCGGCGGTTTTGCGCCGAATGGCGTCACCTACTTCTGCGACCCCTTGCCGCCCGGTGGCTGCGCTCCGATCGTGACCACCAACGGGTTGGCGCAGACCGTGCAGTTGGGCTTCGATAACGCCTATGGCAC
>JAHDYN010000174.1 GCA_023383735.1 Gammaproteobacteria bacterium
TGATCGCGATGTGTGAGCAGGCGCTGGCCAATCCGCGCCGGCCGAGTGCGGTGATTGCCTGAGGGCTTTCCTGCTTCGTCTCGGCCAGCGTCCCACCGGCAGCAATACACCCGGACAGCTCAGGTACCGATGCAGGGTATTGCACCGGCTTTTTCGGTGACGCTTGCCGTCAGCCGACAGCCGACCAGATGGCGCCGCCGAGTCCGCCGAGAATCAGGATCATGATCGGCAGCACCGAGATGCCGAAACCGGCACCGCGCTTCTTCGGGTCCGCGATGTAGAGGCGCAGGTAGAGAAAGCGCCCCGCGATGAACACCAGTCCGAGTATCGCCGCGCCCGTGGCACTGACGTAGGCGCCAAACAGCAGCATCCCCGGTACAAAGATCAGGAGCTGCTCCATGGTGTTGTAGTGCACCCGGTAATAGCGCTCGAACACCGGGTGGCCGGTGATGGCCGGTGCATCCACCTGATACTTGCCCCGCGCCCGCCCAACGAGCACGCCGAAGGCGAAGAACTGGATCAACGCCAGCGCAATGACGATATGAACGGCAACCATACCCTGCTCCCATCGAGAAAAGGTGCCAGATTTATTTTCCCCTGATCCAGACTACCGCGAGCCGTCCTGCGCAGCAAAAAAATCCCAGATCAGGTCAGTCGCATTCAGCGAAGCACTCGGCGCATCACCACGACGTGAGCCTTTCTGCCCACCTGGCCATGCATGGCCGTTGTCCTTGAGCAGATAGAGTTCGACCGCCTTGCCGACCGGACAAGAATATCGCCAGTTGATATAGGTACCGTGATCGAGCCTGACCGGTTCTCCGGCACAGTTGTTTGAGCCGGCCCAGTAAGCACCCTGAGCCAGAGCAGGCTGCGCAGGCGTGCCATCCCATGCATCATTGAAGCGCCCGCCGGGCGGGCCGCCGAGATACGGTACGGATTTATCCAACATCCCGTTCAGCATGAGCGCTGATACCGGATACGCAGCCTTGCTCTCGTCGCCGAACAAGGTGGCCACCACCGGTGCAATCGCTGCAAGCTGATCAGAGAGTTCCCGCCCGAGCCGATGCGTCATCATGCCGCCGTTGGACATGCCGGTCACATAGATCCGCTTTGGGTCGACCGGATACTCCTTCACCAGCTGCCCGATCAGCGCACGGATAAAGCCCACATCGTCGACCTTGTGCTCCATCGCGTAACCGCAGCAATGGCCGGCGTTCCAGGTCAGCAGCTTCTGCCTGAAGCGGCTGGTACCTTCCGGATAGACGACGATGAAGCCCTCGCGACGCGCCTTGTCACTGAAGCCGGTCATGCGCTCGGCGTTCTCCGCGTTGCCACCACCGCCATGCAGTACCAGCACCAGCGGTACTGCGCCAGCGCGGAGTACAGCTTCGGCCGGCATACGGACCAGATAGTGCCGCTCGATCCCGTCATGCAGGAGGGTCTGTAGCGGATCCGGGTCGCCAAGCTGACGATCGGTCGCCGAGGCTGCTGAAGCTGCGCCACCCAGAAATCCGGCGATGATCGCGAGACATGCAAACCGCTCGATGGCGTTACTGTGGATCCTGCTCACTGCTCTCTCCTGCTGATGCACTGTCCGGTTCGGGATCTGCCGGCTCTGTTTGCCCACCCGGTGCTGACCGCACGGTATCCAGGGCTTCTCTCTCCGATGCAGACGGCGCAGGGATTTCCGGTTCCGGTTCCTGCACTGGCCAGGCCCCCGGCTCACCATCAGCAGCACAACTGATCCCCACGCGGGGCGCACGGTTGATCGCCTCACGCAACACCGGGGCCAGTGTTTTCAGAATCTGCGCCGGCAGCGCGCTGGTGAACTGATAACCCTCTGCAGCCGGACCCTTTACGTAGGCGGTCAGAGTGCCGAAGTGCCGGCTGCCAATATAGAAAACCACCGTCCCTGAGCGGCTGACCACACGCGACGAGAGCAAGATACCGCCCTTGCCATAAGTCTCGAAGCGATGATCACCGGTCCCTGTCTTGGCGCCAACGATGAGTGGCTGACCTTCACTGCCGATGAACGCGCCATCCAGCCGCTTGCCCGTTCCACCAGCCACCACCAGCGCCAGCATCCGGCGCGCGGCCTGGGCCACCTCTACAGGCAGAACGCGGTGACCATCGGCAGTCTCCGCACTGAAGTGCGTCTCGTAGGGCGTACCAACTCCAAAGCGCAGGTCGTCGATGCGCAAGGTGGGCAGTCGAACGCCATCGTTGAGCAGAATGCCCACGAGCGTGGCAAGCGCCGCCGGGCGGTCGCCGGAGCTGCCGAGCGCGGTGGCATAGGAAGGTGTCAGCGTAGCGAAGGGATAACCGAGCCGCTGCCAGGATTCATGGATCTGCGAAAACGCCTCCCGTTCCAGCAGGGTGCGAATTCGCTTGTCCTGCGCGCCTTTGCTGCGCGTCCTGAACAGCCAGGCGTATGCGCTCTGTCTTTCTGCCTCGCTCGCCTCCAGCACCTGTGAAAGGCTGGCATCCGGCTCGGTGCGGAGATAGGCAACCAGCCAGAGTTCCAGGGGATGTACACCAGCGATGTAGCCCCGGTCAGCCAGGCCATGGCGATCGATGGCGTAGTTGTCGTACAGCTTGCTGATCGATGCATCGTCGATCATTGCGTCGGGCAGGTTGGCCCGGAGGAATGCGGCGAAAGCCGACTGCTCAGCCGCCGGCTCCAGCGAACGGAATATCACCGCGAGGCGCCGCGGCGTGGGCTTTATTCCCTGCAGCAACCGGAGCTCTGCCTGCCCCGTGCCCAGGCCCTGATATTTCCTGTAGAAGCGACTCAGGTACTCGCGTCCTTCCTGATCGGCAAACCGGACCAGGTAATCCCGGCGCTTTTCGTCACCGACATCAGCAAGGAGAGTGGCGCTGGACCCTGGCATGTTGAACATCGTGTAGTACACGATGTCCCGCATCAGGCGAATGAAGAGCAGGTTCACCGAGCGCTGGAACCCCTCCCGGACCGTGATCACCCGGCGGTTGTCTGCCGGATCAAAGTTCTCGAATGTCTGCAGCCCTCCACCGGTGAAGAAGGACTCCGTCGTACTTGCCGGGTACTGCCTGTCCAGCGCCGCTTCAAGCATCGCATCGATCGTGCGCTCTTCGCCCTGTGCAGCAAGCAGGTAATCCACCGCCCAGCGCGTGATGTGGTCGTTGGCAGCTACCGGCCTCGCCTGCAGCTGCATGTCATCCAGCTCGGCCAACTGCCCATGGAGCGCGGCAACGATTTCAAGATAGCTGACGAGTGTGCGCAACTTGGCAGTGGAACCGAGGTCGAGACGGGCGCCTTCGTTGATATCCAAAGGCTGGTCATAGCTGTCTGTCTGTACGCGCACGACATTGGCATCCGGCGTGCGCTCGAAAAGGCTGAAACTGTAGATCACCCCGGCGGGATCGGACCTGGCCAGCAACCGTTGCTCCAGCAAACCGGCGGCAGCTGCCCCCTTCGGAGTGGATATGGTCTTCAGCGCATCAGCGACCTGCTCCTGCAGGACAAGGTCTATCGAACTGGACGCAGTCAGGTCCAGGCGGTCGAGCGCATACCGGTTGGGCATATCCAGCAATCCGGCCAGCGTCGTGCGGGCAGCGCTGGCCGCCTTGCGGCTGACAAAAGAATCGCGCGGCTGCTCGGGGATAGCGGGGGACTGCTCGAGGTGCGCCGCAAGTGCCGCATCACGCAGCCCGACACTGATGACACCATCCCTGGCCAGCAGACGCAGGTAGGAATCCGTGAGCTTTTCGAGTGCAGCTGTCTGACCCGACAGGTAGCCGGATGGACGACGCTGGGAAATCAGCAGCGACAACGCCTGTTTGTAAGCCAGGGCCCGCTGCTCGCCCGGTGTCGAAGCGTCGCGCAACATGGCGTTGATCTCGTCGAAATCCCGCCCGTACCAGGCCCACAGTCCGTCACCGAGTCCGATGACTTCGCCGTAGCCCCGTCGGGCTGCCAGCGGCACCGTGTTGAGGTAAGAAAGGACAAGCTGGCGACGTGTCGCCGTGGTGTCCTCGCCATCCAGATAAGCCCGCAGGGAGGCGGAAGCCATCTGCCGCAGCTTGTCGGTGGCCGAGGTGGTGCGCCCTCCCGGCGAGTGCCGGTACTTCTCGATCTGGGTAGCGAGTGTGCTGCCACCTGCCGCGTCGTGCTCCGGAATGAATGCCTGCAGCACCTGGTCGAACGCTGCCCGGGCAAAGCGCCCCCACTCAACAGCCGGATTGGTGGTCGGGTACCCGTTGGAGAGCAATTCCCGGTTCTCGATATACAGGAGACTGTTCGTGACCAGCGGTGGTACAGCCTCGAAGTCAGGGTAGATCCTTTCCGGGTAGCGTGCGCTGACGACGGGTTCCCCGGCACAGTCGAGTACAGTCAGCCCGGCCCGGGTTTTTTCCCGGTACGGCAGGAACAGGCTGCGGTCAGCAACCTTCGCCATGGCAGCCGAGATGCGCGCCTGGGCCGTGACGGAGTAGCCAAGCTCGGGCAGCCGCTCCACGAGTCCGGGCAACGCCGAGTAACCGAGCCGCTGGTCATAGGGTCCGTCACCCGGCATGCGGATCGAGTCACTGACACCGGGTTGGAGTTCGAAGGTCATTTGCCGGCCCAGGCGGGCCAGATTCCTGGCCTGGAAGCTGGAGGTCTGCGCCTCTTCGCGGATCACCACAACTGCGGCGAGTACCCCGGCCAGGAACAGGACACGCAGGGTGTAGCGGAGCAGCCGCCACGGATCAGTTGCTTGGGTTTTACGGGGTACGCGGCGGCGGAGAATCATGCGTCAGCATAGCAGCGAGCCCGGCTCCACTCCCGGGCAACAGGAGTCGATGGCAGCACCCTGGACCAGGGTGCTGCCATCCCTCGCAGAGCTCAGAAGTTGAAGCGTGCGCCCACACCCCACCAGCGCGGCAGACCGGCGGCCTGCTGGTTGAAGCCGAACAGGC
>JAHDYN010000175.1 GCA_023383735.1 Gammaproteobacteria bacterium
GATTGAAGCCTCGACCAATGATCATTCTCGGCCTGGAAACCAGCTGTGACGAGACGGCAGCAGCTATCTATGACGCGGCTTCCGGCTTGCGGGGGCACTGCCTGTTCAGCCAGGTAGAGACCCATGCGCCGTTTGGCGGCGTGGTTCCCGAGCTCGCCTCGCGCGACCATATCCGCAAGCTGCTGCCGCTGGTCGAGGCGGTATTCGATCAGTCGGGGGTGCAGCCACATGAGCTGGCCGGAGTCGCCTATACGGCCGGCCCCGGCCTGGTCGGGGCTCTGCTGGTGGGCGCCACGACGGGCGTGGGACTGGCGCTCGGCTGGGGCATTCCGGCCATTCCGGTTCACCACATGGAAGCGCATCTGCTGGCCGCGCTGCTGGAGCCTGACCCGCCCCGTTTCCCTTTTGTGGCCTTGCTGGTGTCCGGTGGGCATACCCTGCTGGTCGAGGTGCAGGGGCTCGGCGTCTACCGCATCCTCGGGGAAACGCTCGATGACGCGGCGGGGGAGGCTTTTGACAAGGGTGCCAAGCTGCTGGGCCTGTCGTATCCCGGTGGTCCGCAGCTTGCGCAGCTTGCCGACCATGGAAGACCAGGCCGGTACGTCCTGCCTCGGCCGATGTGGAAAAAGCCGGGCCTGGATTTCAGTTTCAGCGGGCTGAAGACCGCCCTGGCTCTGCTGGTACGGGACAAGGGCGGAAGCGCCAGCCTGGACGACGCTGACCGGGCTGACCTGGCGAACGCCTATCAGGAAGCAATCGTCGATACGCTGGTGGCCAGATCGTGCAGGGCGATCGAATCGACCGGCCATGTGCGCCTGGTCATTGCCGGTGGTGTGGGGGCCAACCGGCTGCTGCGCGAGCGACTCGCCGCCGGGCTGTCACGACACGGTGCCACTGTTTACTATCCACGGATCGGCTTTTGTACCGACAATGCCGCCATGATCGCCTTTACGGGCTGCCTGCGCCTGGCGGCGGCACCGGATGCGTTTCGGGATCTGCACGTCAGCGCCCGCCCACGCTGGCCACTGGAAGAACTGCGGCCCTGAGCCGCCCGTTTGCCACGGAAGAACGATGGATACGATATTTCTGCGCGACCTCCGCATCCGTACCATCGTCGGTATCTGGGAATGGGAGCGGCGCATGCCGCAGATCGTCAGCATTGACCTGGATATGGCAACCGACATCAGGCGTGCTGCGGGCAGCGACCGGATCGAAGACACGCTGGACTACAAGGCCGTGACAGGTCGCGTGAAGTCACTGGTTGCCGACTCCGGGTTCAATCTGATCGAGACGATGGCAGAGCGCATCGCCGCACTCATCATCGATGAATTCGGTGTGCCCTGGGTGCGGGTCGCGGTACACAAGCCCGGGGCGATTCGCGGTTCGCGCGATGTCGGTGTGGTCATAGAGCGTGGCTCGCGCGAGTGAGTGTGGCGCAGTCGTTGCCGGTCGATGTCTACGTCAGTGCCGGCAGCAATGTGGCGCCGGCAGAAAATCTGCGCCTCGCATGCACGGAGATCCGCAAGCGCTTTGGCGAGGTGGAGCTATCGGGCGTGTACCGCAATCCGGCACTTGGTTTTGCCGGCGACGATTTCCTGAACCTCGTGCTGCGCTTCCGCACCACGGAGGCACCCGCCGTCATCGTTGCCGAACTGGAACGCCTGCATGTGCTGGCGGGTCGCGTGCGCGGCCCGGAGCCTTTCTCGTCGCGAACCCTGGACCTCGACCTGTTGCTTTATGGCGATGCTGTCTTGTCCGATCCCGCGATCCGTGTGCCGCGCGAGGACATCACGAAATATGCATTCGTGCTGGGTCCGCTTGCCGAGCTTGCGCCGCAGCTCCGCCATCCGGTAACGGGTGAGACGATGGCCGAATTGTGGGCGGCCTTCGACCAGGCGGGCCACCCGCTGCAGCGTGTGCCGGACCCGCTGTTCTGAGCCGGTAGCGGAATGGCCGGCGCGGCTACCAGCCTGCGCTGCGGCCGCCGTCCACAGCGATGATCTGCCCGGTCACGTAGCCTGCATCACGCGCCAGATACAGCACGCAGGTCGCGATATCCGCGGGTTCGCCGACCCGCTTCAGCGGGATCTGGCGGAGCACCGTGTCGCGCATGCTGTCGGTTACGCCGCCATCGGGCCAGAGGATGGCGCCGGGCGCCACACCGTTTACCCGGATGTCCGGCGCAAGGTCGCGGGCCAGCGCACGGGTCAGAAAGGCGAGGCCGGCCTTGGCAGCGCCATAGGCCGTGTGGTCCCTGAGCGGACGCACTGCATGGATGTCCACGATGTTGATGATGACGCCGCGCGTGGCCTTCAGGTGCGGCAGTGCTGCCTGGGACAGAAACAGCGGCGCCTTGAGGTTGGTGCCGATCAGGTCCGTCCACTGGGCCTCGGTGATCGATGCCAGCGGGGTGGGGTAGAAACTCGAGGCGTTATTGATCAGGATGTCGAGCCGGCCGGCATGGGCTATGACGGCATCGATCAGGCCGCCGAGCTGGCTGGTCTGTACGAGGTCGGCCTGAACGGCGAGCGCCGAGTCCGGGCGGCGGTCGTTGAGCTGTTTGGTCAGCGCCAGGGCATGGTCTGCAGATCCACGGTAATGGATTGCGACGCCTGCGCCCTGCGTGTGCAACGTCGTGGCGATTTCCGCGCCGACGCGGCGTGCGGCGCCGGTAACCAGCGCCCACTTTCCCGCCAGTGAGTTGCTGCCGGTTCCGCTTGCATCGCTCATTGCCGTGTTGCTCATTGCGGGTACTTTCCTGTCTGCGCATGCAGGCGTATCGGATCAGGGGCTTAAGATTACACCACCATGCAAAGCAGATCCGGGTTGCCGGTTCCCGATGAGTCCGCCCTTGCGCACAGCGTCCGTGTTGCCGACCTGGTGCGCGCGCGTCTGGCAGATGCCGGTGGCTGGATCAGTTTTGCCGACTACATGGACCTGGTGCTGTATGCGCCGGGACTCGGCTACTACAGCGCCGGCGCGCAGAAGTTCGGTCCGGCCGGCGATTTCGTCACCGCCCCGGGTCTCGGCAGCATCTTTGCGCGCTGTCTGGCGCGTGTCGCCGGTGATGTTCTCGATCAGCTGGGTGGCGGTATCGTGCTGGAAGTCGGTGGCGGGACCGGCGCGCTGGCCGCCGACCTGCTCGATGCCCTCCGGCCGCATCCACCCCGGCAATATCTGTTGCTGGAGTTGAGTGCCGATCTGCGTGACCGTCAGCGTGCGAGGCTGGCAGCGCAGGTGCCGGATCTGCTCGACCGGGTGCAGTGGCTGGATCGCCTGCCCGCGGAGCCCCTGACCGGTGTCCTCATCGCCAACGAGGTGCTCGATGCGCTGCCGGTGGAACGGTTCACCATGCAGGACGGAAAGCCCCGCCAGCTGGGCGTGAGTCTGCGCATCGGCGAGTTTTCCTGGTCCACGGTGGCTGCGCCGGCAGCACTTGAAGCGGAGATCCGCGCCATCGAGCGGGATATCGGCAGCCGTTTGCCGGATGGCTACAGTTCCGAGGTGTCGCTGCGCCAGCCAGCCTGGCTCGATGCACTGGCAGCGGCGCTTGGCCAAGGCCTTGCGCTGTTCACGGACTATGGCTACTCACGTCGCGAGTACTATCACCCGCAGCGTACCGACGGCACGCTGGCCTGCCACTACCGGCACCATTGGCATGCCGATCCGTTCTTCCTGCCCGGCCTGCAGGACATCACGGCCTGGGTCGATTTCAGTGCTGCCGCGCGTGCGGCCTCGGCGGCCGGCTTCAGCGTCGCTGCCTATACGACTCAGGCGCACTTCCTGCTGGCCTCGGGCATCCTGCAGGAGATGGCAACCGATGCCACGGGCGATCGGGCGCCGGCACCGGCTATGGCTGCAGAACTGCGACAGCTGCTGATGCCTGGCGAAATGGGTGAACGGTTCAAGTTGCTGGCGCTGGGCCGGGATTTCGTCCCGGCGGGCGAGCTGACCATGCGGGACATGCGCGCCGGGCTTTGAAGGCCTTAGCCGGGTTGTCCGGATGCGGCGCGGTCGGCCATGAAGCGGGTACGCGCAGCGATACAGGCCTCCAGTCGCGCCTGGCGGATGGCGGCGCCCAGTGCCTCGCCGCTCAGTCCCTGACTGGCGACTGCCGCCGTGTCCACGGATCGTGCCGCCTGCCACACGGTGTAGAGGAGATCCCGCTGGGGATAGGGGCGGGTTTCCAGGCCGGTACGGCCTCGCGCGTCCGCTTCACAGGCATCCAGAAACGGCTCCACGCGGCTGGTATTGCGAAAGGCATCAAGGCTTTCGAGCAGGGCAAGTATCGTCGTCGGCTTGAGCTCGAGCGCCCGATGGCAATTGCCGTGCTGGCGGCTGACCGCAATGGCGAGGTCGCGGAATCGGTTGGGAACGGCGAGCCGGTCGCAGAGCTGCCGCACGAGTGCCACGCCGCGTTCTTCGTGTCCGAGGTGTCTGGGCAGCGCGGATTTCGGCGTGATGCCCTTGCCCAGATCGTGTACCAGCACGGCGAAGCGCACTTCGCGGGTGTGCCCGAGCCGGGCCGATTCAGCCAATGCCAGCAGGATGTGTTTGCCCGCGTCGATTTCGGGGTGCCACTTCTCGGGTTGGGGAACGCCGAACAGCGCAGCGACCTCCGGAAACACCACGGCCAGTGCGCCGCAGTCGTGCAGGACTTCAAAGTAGACATCGGGCCGCGGTTCGCCGAGCGCCGATTCGGTTTCCTGCCAGACGCGTTCGGGCACCAGGGCATCAACCTCGCCAGCCTCGACCATCTCGCGCATGAGCTGCCGCGTGGCCTCTGCGATGCGGAAACCCATGCCGTGGAAGCGGGCTGCAAAGCGCGCGACCCGCAGGATGCGCACCGGGTCTTCGCGGAATGCGTCAGACACGTGATGCAGAAGTCTTTCGCGGAGATGCACCTGTCCGCCGACCGGGTCGATG
>JAHDYN010000176.1 GCA_023383735.1 Gammaproteobacteria bacterium
TTCTTCACCGTCTATGGACCGTGGGGCCGGCCGGACATGGCGCTGTTTTTGTTCACCAAGAACATCCTCGAAGGCAAGCCGATCGATGTCTTCAACTATGGCAAGCATCGCCGCGACTTCACCTATATCGACGATATCGTCGGCGGGGTGGTGGCGGCGCTCGATCATGTCGCCACGCCGAATGCGAACTGGGACTCCGATGCGCCTGATCCGGCCACCAGTCCGGCGCCCTATCGCCTGTACAACATCGGCAATGCCCGGCCGGTGGATCTCATGCACTACATCGCCGTGCTCGAAGAACGACTCGGACGCAAGGCAGAGATGAACATGTTGCCGCTGCAGGCCGGAGACGTGCCGGATACCTGGGCCGATGTGGAAGACCTGGCGCGCGATGTCGACTACCGTCCCGCCACCCCGGTGGAAACCGGTGTGGCACGCTTCGTCGACTGGTACATGGACTACCATCAGATCAAGCGATGAACGACCAGGTTGCCAGCCTGGAGCAGCCAAGTGGCGGACTCGGGCAGCTGCCGGTCTGGCAGGCGCTCAAGCGCCAGGCCACGACGCTTGCCGGTACGCATATTGCCGAACTCCTTGATGTGCCCGGGCGCTATGCGCAGTTTTCGCGCCAGCACGGCGATTTCATCCTCGACTTCAGTCGCAACCGGCTGGATGTCGGTACGCTCGAACTGCTGATCGAGCTGGCCGAGGCGCGCGGCGTGCCGCGCTGGATCGAAGCGCTGTTCAGCGGTGCGGCGGTGAACAGCACCGAGAACCGTGCGGCACAGCACATGGCTTTGCGGAGTCCCGACGAAGCGTCGGTCTTTGTCGATGGCACGAACCTGCTGGCCGAAATATCTGCCGAACGCGAGCGCATGCTGGCGTTGGCGGACGCCATACGGAGCGGTGAATTCCGCGGCGCCACCGGGGCGCGGATCCGGCATATCGTCAACATCGGCATTGGCGGCTCCGACCTGGGGCCTGTGATGGCAGCCGCGGCGCTGCACGAATATGCCGATCCGGATCTCGGCCTGCACTTCGTTTCCAACGTCGACGGCACCCAGCTTGCCGATGTGCTTGCCCGTGTGCCGGCGGCAGAAACCCTGTTCATCATCTGCTCAAAGACATTCGTGACCTGGGAAACCTCGCTCAATGCCGGTGCCGCGCGGCGCTGGTTCATCGCTCAGCTGGGCGAGGCTGCCGTTGCCCGGCATTTCGTCGCGGTGTCGGTCAATGGTCCGGCGATGGACAGCTTCGGTATAGCGCCCGGGCACCGCTTTCGCATGTGGGACTGGGTAGGAGGCCGCTACTCGCTGTGGTCGCCGATCGGCCTCGCGATTGCGATTGCCATCGGCGGCGAGAATTTCCGCCAGTTGTTGCGCGGCGCGCATGAGCTGGACGAGCACTTTCGCAGCGCCCCGCTGGGCGACAACCTGCCCGTGCTGCTGGCCTTGATGGGCATCTGGAACCAGAACCATCTGGGTACCACCAGTCACGCGATCCTGCCTTACGACGGGCGTCTCGCGCGCTTTCCCGCCTACCTGCAGCAGCTCGAGATGGAAAGCAACGGCAAGGGCGTCACGCGCGATGGCCAGCCCGTGCAGTGGTCCACCGGTGTGGTGCTGTGGGGCGAGCCGGGCTCGAATGCCCAGCATTCCTTCTTCCAGCTTCTGCATCAGGGTACCGCGCAGTTCGCTGCCGACTTCATCGCGCCGGTCGAGGGCTCGAGTGCTGCCGTCGATCAGCACATGGTGGGGTTAGCCAACATGCTGGCCCAGGCTGAAGCCTTTGCGCGCGGCAATCCGGCCGATGCGGTACGCGCCGAACTGGTGGCGCAGGGCAGGAGTCCGGCGGAAGTCGAGCGGCTCACGCCACACAAGGTGCACCCCGGCAATCACGCGAGCAACATCCTGCTCATGCGGCGGCTCGATCCGCGCAGCCTCGGATTCCTCATCGCGCTCTACGAACAGAAGGTCTTCGTGCAGGCCTGCATCTGGGGCATCAACCCCTTCGACCAGTGGGGTGTAGAGCTGGGCAAGAAGATGGCGACTGCGATGCACGACAAACTGCAGGCTGCCGAGGCCGATTCCACGCTGCCGGGTATCGCGGCAGCGATCCGCCGCTGGAGTGGCGACGCATAGGGTCGGCGCTCCTACCCAGCGCCGCCCATATTCTGTAAGCTTCCCGCGGGCTTTCCGGGGGATGAACAGCGTGATGCTGCGGCGTGTGCGACGCGAGACTGCAGGTTCGACCATTTCTTCGTGGATGAGGGTGCTTGGCGTCGTCCTGATTGGTCTCGGCCTTGCCGGCCCCCTCGCGAGCCAGACGCCCACCGCCGAACAGCTGCGAATGCTGCGTTCACTGTCTCCGGAGCAACAGCGTGCCCTGGCCGAACAGTATGGCCTGAGCGGCATTCAGGGTGATGGCGGGCAGGCTGACCGGTCCCTCGATCAACCAGCAACGAGCCGACCCAAACCCGACCAGAGTGCAGATGACGGATGGTCTGATTCGGCCTGGTCCGATACCTCGATGTTCCGCACCGGTTCGCCGCGGATCCTCGATCTGCAGCTGAGTGTCCCCAGTGCGGATGGCGACAGCTCGGCCGCGGACCAGACATATCCCGACAAGTCTCCTCGAGAGCATGGCTACCGGGACAGGAGCAATCCGGCAAACCTGGCTTCTGTTCTGCGAGATCTGAAACCGAAGGAGTTGCAGGAACTTGAACAGCTGCGTCTGCGGGTGCTGGCTGCTAATCCCTATCGTCTCGACAAGCTGGGCCGCCTGCAGATTCCCGGCCTCAGCCAGCCCATAGCGCTGGCCGGGCTGACAGCCGAACAGGCCAGCGAACGTCTGCGCCGTGAGCCGGCCCTGCAGTACCTGACCGCGACCGTATCGCTGCTCAGTCTCGAACGCATCGGTGTGGATGCACTCAAGCCCTTCGGTTACGACCTGTTCTCGAACGTGCCCACCACCTATGCGCCGGCCACCGATATTCCCGTGCCGCCCGAATACACCGTGGGCCCGGGCGATGCCGTCAAGGTGCAGCTGATCGGCAACGTCAAGGCCAACTACACGCTCGTTGTTGGCCGCAATGGCGAGATCCGCTTTCCGGACATCGGGCCGATCAGCGTCACCGGCATGCCGTTCAACGAACTCCAGTCGCTGATCGAGAAGACCGTCGCTGACCAGATGATCGGCACGCGGGCAGTGGTTGGCATGGGCGAGCTGCGTTCACTGCGGGTGCTGATTACCGGCGAGGCCGAGCAGCCGGGTTCCTACACCGTGAGTGGCCTGTCGACCATGACCAATGCGCTGCTGGTTGGCGGTGGCGTGAAGCCGATCGGCTCGCTGCGCAACGTGCAGCTCAAGCGCAATGGGCGACTGGTTGCGACACTCGACCTCTACGACCTGCTGCTCAAAGGCGATGCGAGCAAGGACGCACGCCTCCTCTCCGGTGACGTGATCTTCATTCCGCCGGTGGGCAAGACGGCCGGTATCGTCGGCGAGATCCGCCGGCCGGCCATTTACGAGTACAAGGGCGCAGCGACGGCCTGGGACCTGGTTGAACTGAGCGGTGGCCTGACAGCAGAGGCAGCGCCGCATCTGGCCAGGATCGACCGGGTGGCTGCGGAGCAGGGCCAGGTGCTGCTGGAGGTGGATCTGGGCAGCCCGCAGGGCAGGGCCACCAAGCTCAAGCCCGGTGACGTGCTGCGCGTGGCGGCGGTGCGTGAGACCGTTGCTGATTCCGTGACGGTAAGCGGTCATGTTTACCGTCCCGGGCCGGCGCAGTTTCGCGCAGGAATGCGTCTTGTCGATCTGTTGCCCGGTGTCGATGACCTGAAGCCGAACGCCGATCTCCACTATGTGATGATCCGGCGTGAATCGCCGCAGGATCGGCGCGTGACCGTCTTGTCGGCCGACATCGCGAAGGCATGGGTCGAGCCACGGTCCGAGGCCAATCCCGTCCTCACACCTCGCGACCAGATCATCGTCTTCGACATGGAGGCCACGCGCTCCGTTCTTCTGGATCCGGTGCTTGCCGATCTCAACCGGCAGAGCACCCGCGAGCGGCCCAGCCAGATCGTGAACATCGGTGGCAATGTCCGAATGCCGGGTGACTATCCGCTTGAAGCGGGCATGAGGATTGCCGATCTCCTGCGCGCAGGCGGCGGTCTGGACGAGGCGGCATTTGCGGCCGATGCGGAGCTGGTGCGTTACGAGGTCATCGACGGTGAGTCTCGCCAGACCGCGCTGGTGCAAGTCAATCTGGCAGCCGCCCAGGCTGGTGATCCTGAGTCAAATATTTATCTGCAACCATATGATTTGCTTACGATTCGTTCGGTGCCGCAATGGTCAAGCCAGGAGGCGGTAATCCTGCAGGGAGAGGTACGCTTCCCCGGCCGCTACCCCATCCGGCGTGGCGAAACGCTGACCTCCGTGATCAGTCGGGCCGGTGGGCTGACTGACCTCGCCTTTGCTGAGGGCGTGGTCTTTACCCGCGAGAATCTCAAGGAGCGCGAGGCGCAGCAGATAGCAGCGCTTACCAGCCGGCTGGAGCGCGATATGGCGGCCATGGCCGTGCAACGGAGTCAGGTCGACCTGCAAAGCAGCAGTGCGCAGTCCCTGTCGGTGGGGCAGTCCCTGCTGGCGGAGTTGCGGAATACCAAACCCGTCGGCCGTCTCGCCATCGATCTGCCCCAGGTACTCGCGGCCAAACCCGGATCGGCTGCGGATATCCTGCTGAAGGACGGCGACCGGCTGGTCGTGCCGAGGCGCAGCCAGGAAGTCACCGTCCTCGGCGAGGTCCAGACGGCAACCTCGCATCTCTATCAGCCCGGTCTCTCGCGCTCCGACTATGTGGGCATGAGCGGTGGTACCACGCAGAAGGCCGACACCGGCAGGATCTACGTCGTCAAGGCCAACGG
>JAHDYN010000177.1 GCA_023383735.1 Gammaproteobacteria bacterium
TGGGTGTGGGTACTGACGCTGGGCACGCTGGCAGGTTGCCTCTGGCTGTTGCAATCGCTGACCACCCAGCGCAAGAAAGACCCGACTGACGAAAAGAGCACCACCGGCCATGTCTGGGACGGCGACCTCGTCGAACTCAACAATCCCCTGCCCCGCTGGTGGCTGTGGCTGTTCTGGATAACGGGCATCTACATGCTCATCTATCTCGTCATCTATCCGGGTCTCGGCACTTTTGGCGGCGCCATCGGCTGGAGCCAGACCAGCCAGTACGAAGCCGAAATGGCCAGGGCCGAGCAGCGTTTCGGCAATGTCTTCGCGGTGTTCGCCGACACCCCGCTACCGGAACTGGCCCGCAACGCCGATGCCGTACGCCTCGGGCGAAATATCTTTCTCAACCGTTGCGCCACCTGCCACGGCTCTGATGGTCGCGGCGCAAAGGGATTTCCGAATCTCAGCGATTCGGCGTGGCTGTGGGGCAACACGCCGGAGGCGATCCTTGCAACCATTGCCAACGGGCGTACCGGCAACATGCCGGCGCTCGGCCCGGCCCTGGGTGAGCAAGGTGTGACTGAAATCATCGCCTGGCTGCGGGCCCTGCCGCAGGTGTCGGCAGCGGCCGATCCCGCGACCCTGACACCGGAAGCGGCCGCCGGCCAGCAGAAGTACATGAGTTTCTGCATCGGCTGTCATGGCGCCGACGCCAAAGGCAACCAGATGCTCGGTGCGCCGAACCTCGGTGACGAGGACTGGCTGCACGGTTCCACCGATGCAGATATCCGCGACGTGCTCATGAAAGGCCGCAGCAACCAGATGCCGGCCCAGAGCGACATCCTCACGCCTGATCGCATCCGGGTCGTGGCAGCCTATGTCCTGAGCCTCGGCGACACCGGCGCTTCCCGGCCGTGAGCGAAGAACAGGAACAGCAGGAACCCTCGCCGCGGCCCTGGAGCACGCGCGCCCAGCTGCTGGCCGCCGTGCTCTGGCCCTCGCTGCTCGCCGCCAGTTTTGCCACGATGCTGTTCTTTGCCTTCATCGACCCCGAGCTGCTCCACGACAGCCCGGCCGCCGACGTCGAGACCTCCCGCATGACCACCTATGGCATCACCTTCTTCTTTTTCTGGCTGATCACCGCCCTGTCCAGCGCGGTCTCGGTATACCTCGTGCGCACCTCACCAGGCTCCGCGCCGGGCAGGAATGACTGACCGTGGGCAGCAACGAGGTCGAAGTCGAAGCGCTGTATGCGAAGCGCGCCAAGATCCACGCGCGCGAGGTCAAGGGCTTCTTTGCGAATCTGCGCAAGACGGCTGTCATCGTACTGCTCGGCATCTACTACATCGGGCCGTGGCTGCGCTGGGGAACACGCCAGGCCATCCTGTTTGACCTGCCGGCGCGCCAGTTCCACATCCTGGGGCTGACGCTCTGGCCGCAGGACTTCGTCTTTCTGTCCTGGCTGCTGATCATGGCTGCCCTGCTGCTGTTCTTTGCCACGGCGGTGGCCGGCCGCGTCTGGTGCGGCTATGTCTGCCCGCAGACTGTCTGGACCGAGATTTTCGTCTGGATGGAGCGGATCACCGAAGGCAGCTTCAACCAGCGGATCAAGCTCGACAAGGCGCCGTGGTCTGTCGAAAAGATCCTGCGCAAGAGCGCCAAGCAGATTCTCTGGATCAGCTTTGCGGCGTGGACCGGTTTCACCTTCGTGGGTTATTTCACGCCCATCCGTGAACTGGGCGTCTCGCTGCTGTCCCTGGAACTCGGCGCCTGGGAGGTCTTCTGGATCTTCTTCTACAGCCTCGCGACCTACGGCAACGCCGGTGCCCTGCGCGAGCAGGTCTGCATCTACATGTGTCCCTATGCGCGCTTCCAGAGCGCCATGTTCGACCGGGACACGCTGATCGTCTCCTACGATCCGGCCCGCGGCGAGCCGCGCGGCGGACGACGACGCGACGCGAGTCCCGCGAAGCGCGAACTCGGTGACTGCATCGACTGCCGGATGTGCGTGCAGGCCTGCCCGACCGGCATCGACATCCGCAAGGGCCTGCAATACGAGTGCATCAGCTGCGCGGCATGCATCGATGCCTGCGATGCGGTGATGGACAAGGTCGGCTACCCGCGCGGACTGATCCGCTATACCACCCAGAACGCCGTGCAGGACAAGCCGCAGCACATCCTGCGACCCCGGGTCATCCTGTACGGCAGCGCGCTGCTGCTGCTGTTCGCGGGCTTCGTGTTCACCCTGAGCAACCGCGCCGCGATACGTCTGGACGTGATGCGGGACCGGAACACGCTGTACCGCGAATTGCCGGACGGGCGTGTCGAAAATGTCTATCAGCTGAAGATCCTCAACAAGGAGGACCGGCCGCACAGCGTGCGCATCGGTGTCGATGGCCTGCCCGGCGCCCGCATCGAGACGGTACCGGCAGACATCGAACTGGCTCCGGGTGCGCTGCTGGATGTCGTGGCACGGATCAGCGTGGAGCGCAGTGGGGCGCCGCGCGGCCGGGCAGACCTGAACATCAGGGTCGAGAACGCCAGCGACGGCGTCGTGCAGGCGGAACGGGACGCCCGGTTCATCGGGCCGCTGCCATGACCGAACGGCCCTGGTACCGGCATTTCTGGGTGTGGTTCATGCTGGTGCCGCTGGTCGGCAGCGTGATCGCCGGCTTCGCGACGCTGTATCTGGCCGGCGCGCCGCCAGCGCTGGTGGTGGACGATTTCGGCAAGATCGCCATGGCCGTCGAGCTCGACCAGCAGCGAGACCAGCGGGCCGCCGCGCTCGGGCTTGGCGCCCGGCTGGCTTTGGGCCCGCAAGGCGCAGGCAGCAGCCGGATCGCGAGCATCAGTCTCAGTGGCGCCGCGCCCGAGCGCCTCAGGCTGGAGCTGATACACCCGACCCTGGAACAGATGGATCAGCAAGTGCTGCTCAAGCGCAGTGCCGGCGGCTATACCGGCACCGTCACGCATGCCGATACGCGGCTGCATGTGCTGATCAGCGACGAGCAGGGCACCTGGCGTCTTGCCGGCATCCTTGCGCCGGGACAGGCGGTACTCGACCTCAAGGCCGGATCCCCGCCATGACGGCAAAGCTCAGCTGTTTTCACTGCGGCACGGCCATCAACGGCCCGATAGCCAGTCGATTGCAGATCGACGGCGAGTCCGTCGCCCTGTGCAGCACCGCCTGCGAGGAAATCGCCACCCGCATTCGAGACAAGGGCCTGACCGGCTTCTACCGTTTCCGTACCGGCGCGTCGACGCCCGCCGGCAAGGATGCCGGATCCGCACGCTGGGCAAGCTACGACCGCGAAGCCCTGCAAAGGGAATTCGTCAGCACCCACGGCGATGGCAGCCGTGAGGCCCAGCTGCTGTTGCAGGGCGTGCGCTGCGCAGCCTGCTCATGGCTGATCGAGCGCGCGATGACGGCGGTGCCCGGGGTGCGCGAAATCGCCGTGGATCCGCTGACCACCCGCACGCGGCTGCGCTGGGATCCGGCCATCACGCGCCTTGGCGAGTTGCTCGAGCGCATCGCCGTGCTCGGCTATGCCCCCTGTCCCTACACCGAAGATGAAGCGGGCCGCGCGGCGATACTCGAACGGCGTGCGGCCTTGCCCCGGCTGATCGTGGCCGGCCTCGGCATGTCGGAGGTGATGGGCTATGCCATCGCCCTGTATGGCGGCGCCCTGCATGATGCGGATCAGACCATTCACCAGTTCCTGCGTCTGGTCAGCCTGCTGGTGGCCACGCCGGTGGTGTTCTACGCCGGGGCGCCCTTCTTCAGTGGCGCCCTGCGCGGCCTGCGCCTTGGCCGGCCGGGCATGGATGTGCCGGTAGGGCTCGCGGTTGCCGCCGCCTACATCGCCAGTGTCTGGAATACCTTCCGGGGCAGCGGCGAGATCTACTTCGATTCGGCCGTCATGTTCGTGTTCTTCCTGTCCTGTGCGCGGTTTCTGGAGATGTCCGGTCGCCACCGGGCGCTGAGCCTGACCGGCGCACTGGCGCGACACCTGCCCCGGGTCGCCACCCGGCTGCGGGACGGCCGGCCGGAAATCGTCGGTGTCGTGGAACTGGAAGCCGGTGACCTGGTGCTGGTACCGCCGGGACAATCCGTGCCGGCCGATGGCCGGCTGGTCAGCGCATCGGCACGGGTTGACGAATCGCTGCTGACCGGCGAATCCCGCCCGGTACGCAAAGCCACGGGCGATCCGGTCATCGCCGGCAGCATCAACCTGCTGGGCGCCGCCACGGTTTGCGTCGAGCGGGTCGGCGCCGGCACGGTGCTGGCGCAGATCGGCCGCCTCATCGCCGTGGCGCGCGAGGAACGTCCGCGCCTGGTGGAGATCACCGACCGCGTCGCCGTGTGGTTCGTGAGCGGTGTCCTGGTGCTGGCGGCAGCGACTGGCCTGGCCTGGTGGCTGCTCGATCCTTCCCGCGCATTCGACGTCGTGCTCGCCGTGCTGGTGGTCACCTGCCCCTGTGCGCTGGCCCTGGCGACACCGGCTGCATTCACCGTGGGCATGAGCGCGCTGGCACGCCGGGGCGTGTTGCTGCGCCGGGCCGGCGCGCTGGAAATGCTGAGCCGCGTGACCGACATGGTCTTCGACAAGACCGGCACACTGACGGAACACTCGGCCGGCATTCACCGCATCGAGACCTTTGCCGGCGAGGATCCGGAACAGATGCTGGAGCTGGCGGCCCGGCTGGAGTCGCACTCCGAACATCCGCTGGCGCGCGCGTTTCCCTCTCCGGCCACGGCAGCACCGGTGACCGACGTCCTCGCCGTGCCGGGCCAAGGCATGGAAGGTCTTGTCGCCGGCGAAGCGCTGCGTATCGGCACCCGCGCCTTCGTGCTTGGGCGCGGCAGCGACGGCG
>JAHDYN010000178.1 GCA_023383735.1 Gammaproteobacteria bacterium
TGGCACGCAGCAGGTAGCCGGTCTTCAGCCGGTAGATGTGCTCGAGCTCGGCCGGATCCAGGCGCTTGCCTTCCGCGGCCATGTCCATGGACTGTCCGCCGGTCATGCCACTTGAACCGCAGGCCTCGGCAAGCAGGGCAACCAGGCGTACCTGGATGGCCGGATGGTCGCGCAGCGCCGGATGAGTGGCCAGCGCCTTGAAGGCCAGGGGCTGCATGGCATCGGCAGCGAGGATTGCGGTGGCCTCATCGAAGGCGCGATGCGCGGTCGGACGACCGCGGCGCAGGTCGTCGTTGTCCATCGCCGGCAGATCGTCGTGGATCAGCGAGAAGGTGTGCATCAGCTCGATGGCAACGGCGGGTGCATCGAGCATGTCCGGCGCCACGCCCAGCGCCTCACCCGCGGCGTAGATCAGCAGTGGCCGGATCCGCTTGCCACCGCTCAGCGCCGAATAGCGCATGGCCCGGTGCAGGATCGTGGGAGCGACGCTCTCGGCGGGCAGCCAGTGATCCAGCACGCCCTCGATGCGCGCGATGTAGCCGTCAACCCGGTCGTTAAATGTCATGCGTACAGATTCCTTTCCCGTGCAGGATAGTGGCTTGTGCGGGAGCCGGCTATTCCCCAAGGCTATAATCTTTCCTTTCAGGGCACAGGATCCACGATGCAAGCGGTCGCGATAGCCCACCCCAACGTTGCACTCATCAAGTACTGGGGAAAGCGCGCCATCGCAGGCAACCTGCCCGCCACCGGCTCGCTGTCGCTGGTACTCGGCGGCCTTTCCACCGAGACCCTGGTGCGCTTCGAGGCGGGCCGGCAGGGCGACCGGGTACTGCTCGACGATCGCGAGGACGCCGAAACCTCGGCGCGCGTCACCGCCTGTCTGGACCTGCTGCGTCGGGAGGCCGGCGTGCAGGACGGCGCCGTCGTCGAGTCCCGCAACGACTTCCCCACCGGGGCCGGGCTGGCCTCGTCGGCATCCGGATTTGCCGCGCTGCTCGTGGCCGCAGCCGGGGCACTCGGCCTGCGCCTGCCGGCAGCGCGGCTGGCCGAGATTGCCCGCACCGGTTCCGGTTCGGCCGCGCGCTCCCTGCTCGGCGGCATCGTGCTGCTGAACAACCGCGACGCGACCACGGACTGCACGCAGCTGGCGGCACCGGCGGACTGGCCGCTCGAAATCGTGGTGGCCGTGACGGCCACCGGCCAGAAGGCCATCAGCTCACGGCAGGGCATGGCGATGAGCGAGCAGACCTCCCCCTACTATCCGGCCTGGGTCGACAGCCATGCGGCAGACCTCGAGGCGGGTGTTGCCGCAGTCCGGAACCGGGACTTCCGGTCGCTGGCCGAACTGGCCGAGCACAACTGCCTGAAGATGCACGCGGTGATGCTGAGCACCCGGCCACCGCTGATCTACTGGACACCGGCGACGCTGGCCTGCCTGCAGCGGGTTCGCGCACTGCGCGCGGGCGGCTTGCCCGTCTTCTTCACCATCGATGCCGGGCCGCAACTGAAAGCCGTCTGCCTGCCGGAAGCGGCCGACGAGGTGGCAGCCGAGCTCTCTGCCATCGATGGCGTCTGCCAGGTGTTGCGCAGTCCGCTCGGCGCCGGAGCCAGGCTTCGTGCCAACGGCGATTGAGGCCCGGGCGCCCGGCAAGCTCGTCATCGTCGGCGAGTACGCGGTGCTGCACGGCGCGCCCGGGATCGCCGTCGCCGTGGAGGCACAGGCACGCGCCCGGCTGACGGTCCGGCCCGGCCCCGACAGCGAACTCCTCGTTCCGGACACGGGCGGATGCTTTAGGTTCCGGTGGGATGCAGCCGGCCTGCCGCACTGGCTGGATGCCTCGCCCGGCGCGCTTGCCCTGCCGCTGTCATCCTGTGTGACCGCGCTCGGCGCGCAAGGTCTGTGGCCGCCGGCAGGCGATCTGCCTGCCTGCCGGATCGAACTCGATACCGCGGCGTTTCACGGCGAGGACGCTGCCGGCCAGCGCATCAAGCTCGGGCTCGGCTCAAGCGCCGCCATCCTCGTCGCCCTGATGGGCGCCCTGTTGAAGCTTGTACGGGCCGCGCCCGTGTCGCGTGAAGAACTCACCGCAATCTGCTGTGCGGCGCATCGGCATCTGCAGGGCGGCGCCGGCAGTGGCATCGATGTGGCGACTGCCGTTGCCGGCGGCGTGATCAGCATCGAGGCGCTGCCGGAGAGCCTCGGGCCACGTGTACAGGCCCTGTCGTGGCCGCGCGGCCTGCACATGCTCGCGGTCTGGTCCGGCCACAGTGCCTCGACACCGGCCCTGCTGGCGCGCCTGCAGGACTACCAGTCACGGCAGGCTGCGGCCTGTACCCGTCACCTGACGGCGCTCGACGGGATTGCCCGCCGGACGCTGTCGGCCTGGCAGCACGACGAGGTCGCGGTCGTGCTGGCGTCACTGGACAGTTACGCCTCGGCGCTGCGCGCGCTGGACGCGGATGCAGGCATCGGCATCTGCGGCGGGGAGCACGAGGCCATGCGCGAAATCGCCCGGGCACACGGTGCCGTCTACAAACCATCGGGGGCCGGCGGCGGCGATTTCGGCATCGCGCTCAGCGCATCGGCGGAGGTCCTGACTGTCGTCGCGGAAGATTTCGCTGCTCGCGGCTATCGCTGTCTCGAGGCGGGCCTCTGCGCGCCGGGCCTCGCGGTAGAGACCGCAACTCAGCCGATGTAGCGATAGTACTCGACGCCCAGGTCCTGAAACGTGCGGTCGGAACGCGAGCCGATGTGGTCGATGATGAATTCGTCGGCATGATCGATGTGCAGGTCTTCCGGCTGGCGGCCTTCACGCAAGGCCAGGTACTGCGCGGCCGAGACATCCACGGACGGTTGCAGCGCGGTCTCGATGCCAATCCGCGCTGCCGCATCCTGCCAGCCCGCGACGACGCGCAGCGGAATCGCGTCGGCCGCATCGCCGCTGCCATAGCCGATCGCGAGCAGCTCGGTGCCGGCCAGCTCGATCCCGCGTTGCCGGGCGTCGGCGAAACCGGCTGCCAGCCAGGCGGGCAAGGCCCCGGTGTAGAGATTGCCCACTTCGCGCATCCACTCCGAACCCAGTGTCATCTTGCCCAGCACCTGCTGGCTGAAGGTTTCGCTTTCCCGGAAGACCTTCAGCACGGTGGTGCTGAGCGGAAACACCTCTTCATGGATGCGCGCCTGCACGGCGAGATCGGCCAGTGCAGGCGCCGCATTCATTTCCGCGATGACGTCCGCAACCGCGAGACCGGCGCCACGGCTGTAGCCCGCCAGTTCATCACGGTCGGCGGAATCGCCGCGCGCGAGCGCAAACAGCCAGGCCAGACCGAGGCCGGTCTCCGGCATGCGCTGATAGGGCCGGTGCATGAATACCGCTTCGAGGCTGCGCAGATAGGCGGCAGGCGACAGCGACGAGCGGCTGTACAGGTCATCGAGCGCACGATGGATCTCGTCGATGTAGCAGTTGGTGGAATAGCGCCCGTTGTATACGGGGATGTCGAGCGAGGCAGCCCCGGCGCGAGTGCCCTGACGCGCGCCGAGGGGCTTGCGAAAGTCGATGCCCCGATACTCCGAAGCGGTACCGGCAAGACGCAAGTCGATGCCGGCGAGCTGCGGTTGCGGCTCGAGGAGCATGGCCACCGCGCCGGCACCCTGGGTCGGCTCGCCCGTGCTGCCACGTCCGTACAGGGCCTTGTCGGTACAGACGACGATGGCCACACCATCGCTGCCGTCCGTCTGCAGAAAGCGCAACGCACCGCGCAGCGCATAGATGCCGCCGAGGCAGGCATGCTTGAACTCGGGCACCTCGCAGTTGCGCGCCAGCGTCGGGCGGCCTTTGGCCCGCAGCGCCATGTCCAGCATGCCCTTGACGATGATTGCACCGGCCGAGTTGTCGGTACTCGACTCGGTTCCCAGTGCCAGGTAACGGACTTTGGCCGGGTCCACGTCGTAGCGTTCGATCAGGCGCAGGCAGGCGTTGGCCGCCATGGTGTAGACGCTTTGCCACGGCCCCAGCATGCGAAAGCCGGTGCCCACGACCTGGCGGATCTTCTCCCAGTCGGACCCGCTCCATTCACACCACTTGTGCAGGTCAACCCGGCAGGGTGGCAGATACACTGCCATGCCGCTCAAGCCTGCGAGCGGCTGAGTGGCGCGCGACGAAGGCATGGTTATCGTACCGTGATGGTTATTTGCGGCGAGATGACCGGCGGTTCGTGCGGTATGTGATTGGCATCACCGAGAATCAGCTGCAGCGTGTGCTGCCCCGGCGCAAGCGTCACCTCGGTTTCCGTCTGTGCCTTGCCGAAATGCAGATGTCGCTCATCGGCAGGCAGAGGCTGGTCCAGGTTGGGCAGCGGCGCATCGATGATCAGGTGGTGATGGCCGCTGTCTGGCCGCGGATCACCGGCCGGCGCAAGGCTCATGCCCGTCACGGCAAATACCACCTTGAAGGGCGAGGTGACGACCTCGCCATCCTGCGGGCTGATGATGGCAACCGATGCGTCGGCAGGGGCCTTCGTGCGTGGCACCTCGGCCTGGGCGTTTGTCGCGATACAGGCGGCGAACAGCAGCGCCGGCAACAGTCTGTTTTTGTACATGCGAGGCATCTCCGGACACCGGACTGGCCGGAGGATACTAACCGACCGGCCGGCGTGGTGTCATGGCGGGGCTGATGGCGTGCGGCTTTGCAGTTCAGCGGTATCGAAGTCATCGACCCCGGTCAGCACCAGCACGGTGGCATCGAACTCGCGGAGCTGTTCTGCCTCCTCGGCCGTCAGGATCCCCTGGCTCCGGGCCTGCTCGATATGCTCATGGAAGTCGCCCGGCGGCAGCACGCCGGCCTTGGTCGCTT
>JAHDYN010000179.1 GCA_023383735.1 Gammaproteobacteria bacterium
GAGTAAACCGGGCGGCCCGCCTGCTTCGGCACGAAGTAGTACATGATGCCGAGGAAGCCGGCGGTGAGGAAAAAGCCCACCGCATTGTGGCCGTACCACCATTGCACCATCGCGTCTACGATGCCGGCGTAGATCGGATACGACAGCCCGAGGGTCACCGGGATGGCCAGCGAGTTGACCACGTGCAGTATGGCAACGGTGATGATGTACGCGGCGAAGAACCAGTTGGCCACGTAGATGTGCTTCACGCGCCGTTTGGCCATGGTGCCGAAGAACACCACGCCGTAGGCGACCCAGACGATGGTGATCAGCACATCGATCGGCCAGATCAGTTCCGCATACTCCTTGCCCTGGGTCAGGCCCAGCGGCAGGGTAATGGCCGCAAGTACGATGACCAGGTTCCAGCCCCAGAAGGTGAATGCGGCCAGCCAGCCGGCGTACAGCCGCACGTGGCAGGTGCGCTGTACCACGTAATACGAGGCCGCGAAGAGCGCCGAGCCACCGAAGGCGAAGATCACCGCGTTGGTATGCAGTGGACGCAACCGGCCGAAGCTCGTCCACGGCAGGTCGAGGTTCAGCTCCGGCCACATCAGCTGGGCGGCGATGACGACGCCGACCAGCATGCCGACCACGCCCCAGACCACCGTCATGATCGAGAACTGCCGGACGACGACGTCGTTGTAGCTTTGTGATGAGTCCATCAGGGGCTCCACAATGGAGTGTTGACCGTGAAATCCTGCGCGCTTCCTGATCTCGGTCATTGACAGTCAGGATTGCACGGGCCGGCAATTTACGGACAATGTGCCATGAAGGCAATGCGGGATTTGCCTCATCGTCGCCGGGTGGGTGGAAAGAACCACCACGCTGCCACGACCAGTAAACCGAACAGCGTGTACCCGGTGGCAAATACCCACGGTGGTGCGTCGTAGTACAGGATCCGCTGCAGCCAGTGCTCGATGAAGCCCCCGCTGTAGGCGGTGGCATGCGCTTCGGTACGCAGCCATATTTCCAGGGTCGTCAGGGGGCAATTCAGGCCCAGCCAGCTTTCCGCGACGACGATGGCGATCGCAGCCAGGTGCAGCAGCCGGAACCACAGATGGTTGACCCAGCCCCAGCCGCGCAGGTTGCCGATGACCACCAGAACAAGCCCCCCGGCCACGAACACAACCAGTGCGGCATGCACGGCCAGCACGAGATCTGCAAGTACCTGGTAGGGCATGTCGTGCTTCGCTGCGGGGTTCCGGGTTGCCGGCAGCCATGCTGCTCCAGCAGTCCTCTATACTCAACAATCAGGCCGCAAGAACAACTCGCGCGTAGTGCGCCGCGGCAAGCAACAGGGAGACATCACCATGACCGTTGCCAAAATCACGGAACTGACGAGCACCTCGAAAAAGAGCTTCGATGATGCGATCGCGAACGGCATCAAGCGGGCGACAATGTCTCCGGTGCCTGGATTCAGGACCAGGAAGTGGTTGTCGAGAAGGGCAGCATCGTCGAATACCGTGTACGCATGCGGGTGACCTTCGTCCTCAAGTAACCAGGCCCGGGCCGGCCGGCTGCCAGCCGGCCGTGCCCTCATTGCAGGCATGCCATGAGCATCCGCCACCTCGATCAGTTGTTCGACCCTGCGTCGGTCGCCGTGATCGGCGCCTCGCAGCGCCCGTCCAGCGTTGGCGCCACCGTCTGGCGCAACCTGCATGCGGGTGGCTTCAAGGGCCGGATTTTTGCGGTCAACCCGAAATACCGCGAGTTCGACGGCGTGCCGGTTTTTGCACGGGCTGCCGATCTGCCGGAAGTCCCGGATCTCGCGGTGATCTGCACGCCACCGGCCGTGGTGCCCGGATTGATCGCCGAACTTGGTGAGATCGGTACGCGTGCCGCCATTGTGTTGAGCGCGGGGCTCGATGGCGTGCAGAAGCAGACCATGCGCGATGTGGCACGCCCGTATCTGCTGCGCATCCTCGGTCCCAACTGCATAGGCATGTTGTCGCCCCACGCCGGGCTGAATGCCAGTTTCGCGCATCTTGATGCGCTGCCGGGTGAGCTGGCCTTCATTTCGCAGTCCGGTGCGCTGATGACGGCCATGCTCGACTGGGCGCATTCGCGTCAGATCGGTTTCTCGCATCTGGTATCGCTCGGTGAGCACGCCGATGTGGATTTCGGCGACATGCTCGACTACCTGTCGACCGATCCCGCCACACGGGCGATCCTGCTGTATATCGAGTCGGTTGAAGCCACACGGAAGTTCATGTCGGCGGCGCGCGGCGCGGCGCGCAACAAGCCGGTCATTGTCGTCAAGTCGGGACGTTCGGCGCAGGGGCAGCGCGCTGCGGCTTCGCATACCGGTGCGCTCGCAGGCTCGGATCTTGTATACGACGCGGCCATCGCGCGAGCCGGCATGCTGCGTGTCGACACCATGCAGCAGCTGTTTCTGGCTGCCGAGACCCTGACGCGCTTTCGCGACAACCTTGGTGAACAGCTTGCGATCCTGACCAACGGCGGTGGTGCCGGCGTGATGGCTGCCGACCATGCCGCACATGTGGGTGTGGATCTGTGCGAACTCGATCCGGCGACGCTGGCAAGACTGAATGCGCAGATGCCGGCGAACTGGTCGCGCAGCAATCCGGTGGATATCATCGGCGATGCGCCTGCCGGGCGTTACGTCCAGGCGCTGGAGGCACTCAATGCGGACCCCGGCGCGGGAGCGGTGCTGTTCATTCATTCACCGACCGCCATCGTTCCGAGTGCCGATATCGCCCGGGCACTCGCGCCGCTTGCCAGCCAGTCGCCACCGCGTGTGATGGGTTGCTGGATGGGTGACGAATCGGTTGCGGAAGCGCGAGCGATCTTCCGGGCGGCAGGCATTGCAGGCTATGAAACACCGGAAGAGGCCGTGCGGGCTTTTTCCATGCTCACAACCTACCGGCGCAATCAGGCCCAGTTGATCGAGGCTGTTCCGGTGCATCCGCCCGGCGTGCCCGAAGCCGATCCGGATGCTGTCATCCGGCTGGTTCGGCAGGTGCTCGACAGCGGGCGTGACATGCTCACCGAACCCGAGGCCAAGGCCGTACTGGCGGCCTATGGAATTCCGGTTGTCCTCACGCGCAGCGTCAGTGCCGATCCTGCAGAGGCGGTGCGAGCTGCCGGATCGATCGGCTTTCCGGTCGCACTGAAGATTCTCAGCAAGGATATTTCACACAAATCCGATGTGGGTGGTGTGGTGCTTGATCTTGCCAGTGCGGAGGATGTACAGCACAGCGCGACGGCGATGCTTGAACGCGTGCGTAAACTGCGGCCGACCGCCCGGATCGAGGGGTTTGCGGTCCAGGCGATGATCCGGCGCAGCCATGCGCAGGAGTTGATCATTGGTGCGAGCATCGACAGCGTTTTTGGTCCGGTCATCCTGTTTGGGCAGGGCGGCACCGCTGTGGAGGTGCTGGCTGACCGGGCCATTGCGCTGCCGCCGTTAAACCTGCCGCTGGCACGCGCGCTGGTTGCAGGTACCCGTGTCGCCAGGCTGCTCAAGGGCTTTCGGGATACGCCGCCCGCTGACGTGAATGCCGTGTATTCGGTGCTGGTAACCGTGTCCCGGTTGCTGGCGGATATCGCGGAGATTGCCGAACTCGACATCAATCCACTGATCGTCAATCACGAGGGTGCAATCGCCCTGGATGCCCGCATCAGGCTGAGTGCGGCAGCGCCGGCCGGTGCGCTGAATTTCGCGATCCGGCCCTATCCGGCACATCTGATCGAGTCGCTGGACTGGAAAGGTCGTGCGCTGACCCTGCGGCCGATCCGGCCCGAGGATGAGGAGCAGCATCTCGAGTTCCTGGCGCATCTGGATCCCGAGGATGTGCGCCAGCGGGTTTTCTACAGCAAGCGCAACATCGAACGCAGTGAACTCGCCCGGCTGACCCAGATCGATTACGGCCGCGAAATGGCGTTCATTGCTGTGGCAACTGGCCCCGATGGACGTGAACAGACCCTCGGTGTGGTGCGTGCTACTGCTGATCCGGACAACTGCGAGGCCGAGTTCGGCATCATCGTGCGCTCCGAACTCAAGGGTGAGGGGCTCGGCGAACTGCTGATGGGCAAGCTGATCCGGACCTTCCGGGAGCAGGGCACCCGGGCGCTGGTCGCCAGCGTGCTGCCGGAGAACACGCGGATGCTCGAGCTTGCGCGCTCGCTGGGTTTCCGTGAGGACCCGGTGAGGTCCAGGCCGGGCTTCTGCCTCATCCGGAAGGAACTCTGACGGGGCCGGATGCCTGCAGCCCCGTCAGTAGTTCGGTCTGATCCGGAGCTTCAGTTGGGCGTGCCTCGGGCTGCCCCGATCTGCTTCAGCAGTGCGGCATTCATGCCCATTGCTGCATTCAGTGCCAGGGCTTCGTAGCGGGCCGCATCTGCCTCGACCACATACTGTGAGCCCTTCTTGCTGCCCATCCCGAAGCCGAGGGCGTTGGAAATCCCGACGGACGTACTGTTGTCCGTCTTGCCCGCCTGATTGACGGTGGCAAAAACATCATCCACGCCGATGTCTTCGGTTATGCCCAGCAGGAGCGAGTCGTCTACGTAGCGACCGTCCTTCGAATACACGACGAACATGTTGCTGAGGGAGTCCAGCGCAAACCGGGCGCCGCCGTCGACGCTGGCCGTGTTTTTCAACATGGATTGGCCGCCGCCGGCAGTCCAGACAAAGTCCAGAGCGATATTCGGATAGATGATGACTGCGTCCAGTGCGTCACTGGCCTGGTCTCCCACGTTACCGTTGAACCCCACCGGAATCAGGCCGAAACTGCTGACGACGCCGATATCGGTGGGACCTGCGACCAGCAGGTCCTTC
>JAHDYN010000180.1 GCA_023383735.1 Gammaproteobacteria bacterium
AGTTCTGCAAGTTCACGGCCGAGGGCGTCAAGGAGATCGACTACAAGGATCTCGAAACCCTGCGCGCCTATGTCACCGAGACCGGGAAGATTGTCCCGAGCCGGATTACCGGCACCAAGTCGCGTTATCAGCGCCAGTTGGCTGCCGCCGTGAAGCGGGCCCGTTTTCTGGCCTTGCTGCCCTACACCGACAAGCACTGAGACTGATCCGCGCAACTGGTGTCGCAGGTCGGTACCAGTGCTGATTCGGTGATGAGTCGTCTGGCCAGCTGGCTGCGCAGCAACCGCAGGTCACGGATCTTTCTGATGGCGGGCACTTTGTTGCTGCCGCTCCTCAACCTGCTGAGCGGTGCAGTGGTGGCCATGAGTGCCGCGACGCTGGGCTGGCGGACGACGTTGACGGACTGCCTGGTCGGCATCGCCATACTCGTGGTGTTGCTTGCAATCAGCGGTGGCCCCTGGGATTCGGCCGTGGTCGGCGCCCTGACGATGTGGGCCGGGGCGCTGCTCGGCGGGCACCTGCTCGGCCGGACCGGGTCTTTTGACCTGGCTGTACAGGTGCTGGTTGCGGTGGCTGTCGTTGCTGTGTTCGTGATCAGCCTGATGCTGCCGGATGCGCGCAGCTACTGGTTGCCGATACTTGAGCAGCTGATCCGTTCAGCCGGGCTGCCCCAGAATGAAGGCCTGCCCGAGGACTGGCTGGGCCGCGTGGCTGCACTGATGTATGGCGTGATCGGGGCCAGTGTGCTGATGAGCGTCCTGATCGCGCTGCTGCTCGGCGGGTCGCTGGCAGCCAGCGCGGAGGGGCACACGGGTTGGCGCCAGCAGGTCCTGCAACTCCGTCTGGGCCGGGTACTGACCGTGGCGGTACTGCCGGGGCTGGCTGCGCTCGGCATGGGTCTCAGGGATGCAGGTGCCGGTGTCCTGCTGGTGCTGGCGACCGGATTTGTGGCGCAGGGGCTGGCCGTCGTTCACTGGACTGCAGACCATCGCGGCTGGCCTCGGTTCTGGTCAGTCGTGCTGTACGGGCCGCTGATGTTGAGTCCGTCGCTGGCGGGTCTGCTCCTGGTGGGGCTGATGACAGCCGGTATACTGGATAACGTGATCAGCCTGCGCCGAAGCAGGACGAATGTGGTTTAATACGCGCCCCCTGGCGCGACACGCGTAACGGATAGAGAGCGAAGCAATGGACGTAATTCTGCTTGAAAAGGTTGAAAACCTCGGCGTCATCGGTGATCGCGTCAAGGTGCGGTCGGGCTATGGACGAAATTTCCTGATCCCGCGCGGCAAGGCGACGCTGGCGACGCCGGCCAACATCGCCGTTTTCGAAGCGCGTCGCGCCGAACTGGAAGCAAAGCAGGCGGATGAACTCGCCGCAGCACAGGTTCGCGCAGTGAATGTCGCAAAACTGGAAATCAGTCTGTCTGCCAAAGCCGGCACCGAGGGCAAACTCTACGGCTCGCTGGGCACGGCGGATATTGCCGAGGCCTGCACGGCTGCCGGTGTGCCGGTAAGGCGCAGCGAGGTTCGGCTCCCTGATGGCCCGATCCGCACGCTCGGAGAGCATTCCATCGAGCTGCATTTCCACTCTGATGTGAATGCCGTCATCCGCATCAGCGTGATTCCAGAGGAAGCGGCAGCCCAGTCAGGCTGAGTCAGTAACAACCCAAGGGGGCATGCGTGGCGACTTCTGGTCCCCGGCGCGAATCGGGGGCATTGGCAGAACTGCCGGTTCCCCCGAGTTCCATACAGGCCGAGCAGGCGCTGCTTGGCGGGCTGATGCTCGACAACAGCAGCTGGGACCGGATTGCCGATCGGGTCAGCTCGGCGGATTTCTTCCGTCCCGATCATCGCCTGATTTTCTCCGCAGTCCAGGAGCTGTCCGAACGCGGCCAGCCCGCCGATCCGGTCACCCTGTCGGCCCACCTGGCCTCGCGCGGCGAGCTGACCGACGCCGGCAGTACCGCCTATCTCAGCGAGCTCGTCACGGGTACGCCGAGCGCCGCCAATGTCGTCAATTACGCGCGCATCATCCGCGAGCGCGCGCTGCTCAGGCGCCTCATCGAAGTCGGCAATGATATCGCCGGCCTCGCCTACCACCCCGAAGGGCGGCCCATCAGCGAGCTCGTGGATGAAGCCGAGCGGCGCGTATTCGAGATTGCCGAGCGGGGACAGCGACGGGGTTCCGGCTTCGTGCGTCTCAGCGAGGTCCTGACCGGCACGGTGGAGCGGCTCGACATCCTGCACCAGTCGCCCGGTGCAGTGACTGGCCTGCCCACCGGATTCACCAAGCTGGATGAATTCACCGCCGGACTGCAGGGCGGCGACCTGATCATCATTGCCGGCCGTCCGTCGATGGGCAAGACCTCGTTCGCGCTCAATATCGCCGAGAACGCGGCCCTGGGGGCGCGGAAGTCGGCTGCCGTGTTCAGCATGGAAATGTCGGTCGAGCAGCTCGCATTCCGCATGGTTTCCTCGCTGGGCCGGGTCGATCAGTCGCATCTGCGCAACGGCCGGTTCAGCGACGACGACTGGCCACGCATCAACGGCGCGATCCAGCAGATGCAGGAAGCGCCGATCTATATCGATGACACGCCGGCCATGACGCCGACCGAGGTCAGGGCACGGGCGCGACGCCTGCAGCGCGAGCGCGGGCTTGACCTGATCGTCGTGGACTACCTGCAGCTGATGCGGGTAGCCGGCGCATCCGAAAACCGGGCCACCGAGATCTCGGAAATATCGCGCGGGCTGAAGGCGCTGGCCCGGGAACTGAACGTGCCGATCATCGCGCTGTCGCAGCTCAATCGCAGCGTGGAGTCGCGTACTGACAAGAAGCCGGTGATGTCCGACCTGCGTGAGTCGGGCGCCATTGAGCAGGATGCCGACCTGATCCTGTTCATCTATCGGGATGAGGTATACAACGCTGACAGTCCCCGCAAGGGGATTGCCGATATCCACATTGCCAAGCAGAGAAACGGACCGATCGGCGAGTTTCCGCTGACCTTCCTGGGCCGATTCACCAAGTTCGAGAACTACGCGCCTGAAGTCGAGGGGTTTCGGTGACGCCGGCAGCGGTCGCAGTGATTCGCCCGGCCGCACTGCGCAACAACCTCCAGACAGTCCGTCTGGCTGCTCCGGGTTGCCCGGTACTTGCCGTCATCAAGGCCAATGCCTATGGACACGGGCTGATTCCGGTCGCGCGCATTCTGGATTCGGCAGATGCCTTTGCGGTCGCCAGGCTCGAAGAGGCCGTGCAACTGCGCGAGGCGGGCATTCGCAAGCGCCTGGTGGTACTCGGCGGCTGCATGACCGCAGAAGAACTGCGTACGGCGGCCGATCTGGCCATCGATGTCGTGGTGCATGCGCCGGAGCAGCTGGAACTGCTGGAGAACTGCGGTACAAGCACACCGGTCTGGTGCTGGCTCAAGCTCGACACCGGCATGGCTCGTCTGGGCTTGCCGGTTTCTGCCGCCCCGGCAGCGATTGCCCGTTTGCGCAAGTGCCGCTCGGTCAGTGGCACCACGCTGATGACCCATCTGGCCTGTGCCGATGACCGGGATGACCCGGCAACGTCCGCGCAGCTTGCGGCCTTTGCCAGGCTGCTGAAAGACTGGAATGGCGATGTGAGCATCGCCAATTCCGCGGCAATCCTGCAGTGGCCCGACACCGTACGCAATGCCGGTGCATTGCCGTACAAAGGGCGCAACTGGGTCCGGCCCGGCATTATGCTTTTCGGTGCATCGCCGCTCCGGTCACAATCGGCAGCAGAGCTTGGCCTGCAGCCGGCGATGTCATTCGAAACGCGGCTGATCTCCGTCAAGCCGGTCGCCAGGGGGCAGCGGGTCGGTTACGGCGGTCACTGGGTTGCGCCCAGAGACAGCGTGCTCGGAATTGCCGCGGCGGGCTATGCCGATGGATATCCCTGGCATGCGCGTAGCGGTACGCCGGTCGGCGTCGGGAACGCTTTCGGCCGCCTGGTCGGCCGGGTTTCGATGGACATGATCAGCATCGATCTCACCGATGTGCCCGGGGTGGCCATCGGTGACCGTATCGTGCTGTGGGGTGACGGGCCAAGCGTGGAGGAGGTGGCGGCAGCCGCCGGCACGATTCCCTGGACGCTGATGACAGGCATCAACCGGCGAGTCGCGGTGCGACTGGACGTTGGCTAGTCTGGCGGAATCCCTCAGCCGAGGAAGAAGCCCATCTTGATGCCGATGATCTCCACCACGTCGTTGTCGGCAAGTTTGCAGGCCTGGGCGCCGAGCGGCTTGCCATTCAGCTTCGGTGGCTCGCGATCGGCCGTGTTCTCCACCTGGACGATGTGGTAGCCATCAGCCCGCCGGGTGATCGCCACGACCTGCACGCCGGCACGTCCCAGCGTCGTCAGCGCCTTGTTGAGCGGAATCTCGCGCCCGGCGAAGGAGCCGTTCAGTACCTGTACCTTGCCGACCGACACGGGTTTGGTGGCCGGTTCCGCACCGGCTGGACGGGCTGATGCGCCATTCGAGGCGGCCGGTGACGCGTTGGCCTGGGCCGATACCGCAGCAGCCTTCGCCAGTGATTCGGCACCGCCGATCTGCCGTTCGATGACCATGGTGCGTGAGAACTCGTCGGCATCGTCATCGCTGACGCCATCGACAAACCGCAACTGGTGACGGCCAACGGTGATGACGTCACCATTCTGCAGGGCATGCTTCTTGATCAACCGGCCGTTGACGTAGGTCCCGTTCGTGCTGTTCAGGTCCTCGAGGAATGAATCGTTCAGGATGTTGATGATCAGCGAGTGATGGCCGCTGACCGTCGG
>JAHDYN010000181.1 GCA_023383735.1 Gammaproteobacteria bacterium
TACGTGACCGGCAAGATGGTGTACGTCAACGAGGACGGTTCGCTGGTCGGCGATGGCTGCTCTGCGTACATGAAATACGAGAACTGGCTGCGTGCCTCCGAGTCACGGCTGGCCGCCGTGATCGGCGTGGATGGCGGCGTGGATGCCGCGCGCCGGAGCGTCTATCGGCCGATGCGGGCCGAGCAACAGCCGGACTTCGTGCTGCCGCTCGGCGTGGCCGAACAGGGCTATCGCGTCGTGTATGAGCCGGATGCGCAACTGCAGGAGTCGGCCCTCAGCGAGCATGATGCCGAGTACAGGATGCGCGTCCGCGTCACCCTGCGGGCGCTTTGGGCATTGTGGGACATGCGGCACCTCATGAACCCGCTGCGGTACGGGCTGCTGGCCTTCCAGATCATCTCGCACAAGTTGCTGCGCTATCTGGCCTTCATGCCGCTGGTGGCCGCATTTCTGGTCAGCTGGGCACTGGCTGCGCAGGACCGGCTGATGTTGCTGGCGGCGCTGGTCCAGACCGTCGCTTATGCGCTGGCCGCAGTCGGCTGGGCGGGCCGCGGCCGGAACCGTTCGTTCCTGATCGGTTTTCCCTATTACTTCGTGCTGTTGAACCTTGCCTGTGCGCAGGCGGTCATCAAGTTCATCGCTGGCCAGCGTCAGGCGATCTGGGCGCCCCGTACCGGTTGATGGTGCCGGCGTGAAGATCCTGCATGTCATCGACAGCGGCGGCCTGTACGGTGCGGAGCGGATGCTGCTCGGTCTGGCGGCGGCCTGCTGCAAGCTCGGGCACCAGGTCACCGTGGGCACCATCGTTGCGCCACAGGATGAAGCGGATGCGCTGGGAGATGCAGCGAGGAGCCGTGGCCTCGACCATCGGCAGTTTCTCATGAACGACGGGCTGAACCTGCGGGGAGCCCGTGCGATCCTGCGTTATGCCGATCGGCAGGGTTTCGACATCATTCATGCGCATGGTTACAAGGCCGATATTCTCCTGTCACTGCTGCCTGGCCGGCGCAGGCAGCAGATGATCTGTACCCTGCATGGCTGGGCGTCCACCGGGCGTCGCGACCGGCTCTGGTTTTATGAAACGCTGGACCGGCTGCTCTTGCGGCGTTTTGACCGGGTGGTGACAGTCAGCGAAGCGATGCGCAGGATCGCGTCACGGCATGTTGCACCCGCGCGGCTCTGCGTGATTCCCAACGGGATCGAGCTGCCGGACACCGATGGTGATGGCATGGAGTCGCGCCGACAGCAGCAGAGCGGGGCGTTGCGCATGCTCGCGATCGGCCGCCTGAGTCACGAAAAGGGCTTTGACCGGCTGATCGAGGCGGTCCGGATCCTGTGTGCCGGTGGCATGGATCTCTTCGTCACGATAGCCGGTGATGGCGATGGTCGTGCCGGACTCGAGCATCAGATTGCCGCATCGGGGCTCGGTGGTCAGGTTCGCCTGCTCGGCTATGTCCCTGACGTGAACACGCTGTACGACAATGCCGATCTCTTTGTGCTCTGCTCCAGAACTGAAGGACTGCCGCTGGTATTGCTTGAGGCCATGAGTCATGGACTGCCGGTGGTCGCGACCCCGGTGGGGGAGGTTCCCGCCGTGCTGGGCGGTGGGCAATTCGGTTGCCTGCTGAAAGACGGCGAGCCGCAAACCCTTGCCGAGGGCATCCGGGGCGTGGCGGGATCTGCCGATGCCGCCAGCGTTGCCTCCCGCGCCAAGGCGCACGTGCATGCGGAGTACTCGGCGACCACGATGGCTGCCCGCTACTGTCGTGTCTACGCCGACAGCATGGGCCTGTCGGGTGGGCTGGCAAGATGAGCCGATCCTCCGCAGCCCGACCGGTACGACAGGCGGTGGCACCACCCGCGGGAGCGCCAGCTGCCGAGCCGGCGTCGGGCAGCAGCCCGGTAGCGGTTTACAGGCTCTACCTGGGCCTGATCGTGATGACGCTCCTCAACATACCCAGCCGCTTTCCGGTCGTCGGCATGCTCAGGCCCACACTGGTGCTGGTGGCGCTGATCAGTGGGCTGATCCTGCTTGCCAGGTCGGGGCCGGAGCGGAAGGACCTTTCGGGCACTACCCGACTCCTCAATGCGCTCATCGTCTATATCGTCATCTCCGTGCCCTTTGTGGCCTGGCCAGGCAGCGTGGTGAAGCACGGGCTGGACGTGTTCATCAAGGCCGTGGTGTTTTTCTACTTCACCGTACAGCTCGTTGACACCCTGCCGCGTCTGCGCAGCTTCGTCGTCGTGGTCTTCGGCTGCCAGGTGCTGCGCGTGCTGGAGCCGCTGTTTCTGCATCTCACCACGGGCTATTGGGGATCCTATGCCGACATGGGTGACGGATACGTGCTTGAGCGACTGGCGGGTGCGCCGGACGATATCGTCAATCCGAACGGACTCGCATTCGTCATCCTGACCGCATTGCCGTTTCTCTACTACCTGATCGGGGGATCGAGAAGGACCATCATCAGGCTGGCAAGCATCGGCCTGATCGCCGCGCTCCTGTATGCGCTGGTCCTCACCGGCTCCAGAAGCGGAATGGTCGGTCTGCTGGTGGTGGTTGCCGCGATCATCTATCGTTCCAGGCGCCGTACAGCCATTCTCGTCGTGGCGGCCATTGCGAGCGTGCTCCTGGTCAGTGTAATGACACCGGACATGAGGGACAGGTACCTCTCGCTTACCGAAGGTGACACCAGAAATGCGGCCACGACCAAGGGACGCATCGAGCACATGCTCGATGAGGTGCAGGTGGCAAGCCGGCGACCCTTTGTCGGCCACGGGCTGGGTACATCGCAGGAGGCCCTGGCCAACGAGGCCGGCCGGTATCAGCCTTCGCACAACCTGTATCTGGAAGTGATGATCGAACTTGGCATGGTCGGGCTGGTGATCTACCTGATGTTTCTCGCTTCCGTATTCCGCAATCTCCAGGAGGTGCGTGCCTCGATCACCGCGCTTGGCAGACAGCGGGAGCCTGAAAACGGGGACTGGCAGTTCTACGAGCGCTGCACGGGGGCGACCCTGGTGCTGGTCCTGATGTGCCTGGTGTTCAGCATCGCTTCCTACGGGCTCTCGGAGTTCTACTGGTACCTGCTTGCAGGCCTGTCGGTGGCGCTGAGAAACCTGCTGGCGGCAGAGACCCGGTCGCCCGCGGCCGTTGCGCAGACGCCGGCCAGCTGACCGGCAGGGAGCGCGTCAGTTTCCGGCTGTCAGCCGGCTCTGCAGTGCCTCGACGATGCGCATTGCGGCCTTGCCATCGCCGTAGGGATTGTGGGCGGTCGACATGGCCTCGTAGTGTTCGGGGTCATCGAGAAGTCTGGATGTTTCGGCGACGATGGTCTCGGTGTTGGTGCCGATCAGCCTGACGGTACCGGCCTGAATGCCTTCAGGCCGCTCGGTCGTGTCACGCAATACCAGTACCGGTTTGCCCAGGGACGGTGCTTCCTCCTGGATGCCGCCTGAATCCGTCAGGATGAGATGGGCGCTGCGCATCGCGGTCACGAAGGTCGGATAGTCCAGCGGTGGCAGCAGATGGATGGCCGGATCGCCGGACAGACGGCTGCGCACCACATCCTGGACGACCGGATTGAGGTGTATGGGAAAAACGATTTCCACGTCACCACGCTGCGCAATCCGGGCAAGTGCCTCGCACAGGGAGGCGAGGCCGCCGTCGAAGTTCTCCCGTCGGTGGCCGGTTACCAGGATCAGTCGCCGATGCCCGCCCGGAACCGGGATGGCGTTTCGCAGCTGCCTTTGTCTCAGCGGGTCGCGGTCGATCAACGCGATGGCATCCATCAATGCATCGATCACGGTATTGCCGGTTACCCAGATGTGTTCCTCTGCATGCCCTTCGGCCAACAGGGCGGCCCTGGCCTGCCCGGTTGGCGCAAAGTGAAAGCGGGTCAATACCGAAGTCAGCCGCCGGTTGCTTTCTTCCGGCCATGGCGAAAGCAGATTGCTGGTTCGCAGGCCAGCTTCCACATGGCCGACCGGAAAGCCGGAATAGAACGACGACATCGCAGCCGCCAGAGTCGTCATCGTGTCGCCGTGTACCAGCACCACGGAGGGTTGCAGGGACCGGAGCACCGATTCGAGTTCGGAGAGCAACCGGGACATCAGCTTCGAAATGGACTGGCCGGACTGCATGGCATCCAGTCTGACATCCGGGGTGATCTGGAAGAAATGCAGAACCTGGTCCAGCATTTCCCGATGCTGGCCGGTGGTAATGACGGAGGTTCGCATGTTTGCTGTCTCGCGCAGCCTGCGCACCAGCGGGGCCATCTTGATGGCCTCGGGGCGCGTGCCAAAGACGCAGACAACATGCATCTCGCCACTCATGCTTCGGCCGCCTTCCGCAGCACCTTTGCCGACCACAGTTCGATATTCAGGAGCGCCCACAATGCCTCGCTGTGGTCGGTGCGTCCGTCACGGTGCTCGGAGACCAGCGTGCGCAGCGTCTTCAGTGGCCAGAGCGACGCCGCATATGAATTGGGCGATGCCATGGCGTCAAGCATATCCCGGAACTCGGGCTGGGTCCGGAACCATTCGCGCAGCGGAACGCCAAAGCCGACTTTTCTGCGCTGAACGAGTCCCGTGGAAAAGTGCTTCTCGGCTTCGGTCTTGAGCAGCAGCTTGTTGCCGAATCCGCTGCCGATCTTGGCACGCTTTCCGGCCTGCTTGGACCAGAGCACCATCTCGAAATCCAGGAAAGGCGTCCGGGCTTCCAGTCCGTGAGCCATGGTCATCTTGTCGAGCCGGACCAGCAGCGACTGCATGTATGCCCGTCGCTCGTATTCCAGCAGCA
>JAHDYN010000182.1 GCA_023383735.1 Gammaproteobacteria bacterium
CTGAAGTCGCGGGGCGCAAAACGCGGCATCGCCACCGCCTGCATCGGTGGCGGTGAGGCCGTGGCCACGGCGATAGAGGTCCTGTAGCGCGCCAGGCTGCGCGCTTACATTCCGGAATAGTTCGGGCCGCCGCCGCCCTCCGGCGTGACCCAGCGGATGTTCTGTGCCGGATCCTTGATGTCGCAGGTCTTGCAGTGGACGCAGTTCTGCGCATTGATCTGCAGCCGCTGTTCGCCGTCCGGCGCGGTTACCACTTCATAGACACCGGCGGGGCAGTAACGCTGCGCAGGTTCCGCATAGAGCGGCAGGTTGCGCGCCATCGGCACGGCCGGGTCCAGAAGCTGCAAGTGACAGGGCTGGTCTTCCTCGTGATTGGTGCTCGACAGGAATACCGAGGAAAGCCGGTCGAAACTGAACTTGCCGTCCGGCTTCGGGTAGCTGATCTGCGGCGCACTGGCGGCGAGTTGCAGGCCGGCATGATCGGGCTGGCGGCTGTGCAGGGTGAAGGGCAGGCGCCCGCCGAACACGTTCTGGTCGAGCCAGATGAAGGCGCTGCCGAGAAACAGGCCGAATTTCTTCTGCGCGGGCCCGAAATTGCGCGCGGCGTGCAGCTCGCGCCAGACCCATGATTCGCGTACCGCCACCTCGTAGGAGGCGAGTTCGGCCGGCGCGGCCTCGCCCTCGCCCAGCGCGGCAAACACCGACTCGGCTGCCAGCATGCCGGTCTTGATCGCCGTGTGCGATCCCTTGATCTTGGCGCCGTTCAGGAAACCGGCCTCGCAGCCCGAGAGCAGCCCACCGGGAAAGACCAGTTTCGGCAGCGACTGCAGCCCGCCCTTGTTGACTGCCCGCGCGCCGTAGCTCACCCGCTGGCCACCTTCGAGGCAGCTGCGGATCCGGGGGTGCTGCTTCCAGCGCTGGAACTCCTCGAAGGGGTTCAGGTGCGGGTTGCTGTAATTGAGCGCGATGATGAAACCCAGATAAACCTGGTTGTCCGCCGCGTGATAAAGAAAGCCGCCGCCTTCGGTGCTGCTGTCGAGCGGCCAGCCGAAGGTGTGCACGACGAGTCCTTCGCGGTGCCGGGCCGGGTCGATGGTCCAGATTTCCTTGATGCCGATGCCGTAGTGCTGCGGATCGCAGTCGGCCCGCAGGCTGTAGGTGTCCATGAGTTGCTTGCCGAGGTGGCCGCGACAGCCCTCGGCAAAGATCGTGTACTTGCCGCGCAGCTCGTAACCCGGCTGAAACGAAGCCTTTTCCCTGCCATCGGCGCCCCGGCCCAGATCACCGGTCAACACACCGACGACACGCCCGTCCTCATAAAGGACTTCCGCACCGGCAAAACCGGGAAACAGGTTTGCGCCCAGCGCTTCGGCCTGTTGACCCAGCCACTGACAGAGCCGGCCCAGGCTGATGATGTAGTTGCCCTTGTTGTGCATGGGGCGCGGGATAAATAAATCTGGCACCTTTAAGTCGGCGGAGGGGCTGCGCAGCCAGTGGACTTCATCGGCGCTAACTGCGGTCTGGACCGGTGCACCCTGTTCGCGCCAGTCGGGGAACAGTTCGTCGAGGGCGGTGGTTTCCAGCACCGCACCGGAGAGGATGTGTGCGCCGATCTCCGCGCCCTTTTCGATCACGGCGACCGACACTTCGGTACCCGCATCCCGGGCAAGCTGGAGCAGGCGGCAGGCCGCCGCCAGACCGCTGGGCCCGGCCCCGACGATCACGACATCAAAGTCCATGCTCTCGCGTTCAGTCATGCGAGGCGGAGTCTAGCCCATCAATCCCTGCATGCGCGATCCGGGTTTGCCCGCGGCTGTCACGGCTTCTACACTCGCGCCAGACCGCATGAACCTCCTCGACAGATATCATTCCCTTGGCGCAGAGCTCGGGCTCAGCAGTGACCCGGCACAGCTGCGTGCACTCGGCGTTCTCGAACGGGTCGGCCGGGAACTGGCAGCCCGGCCGCGGCCCGGTCGCCTGCCCGGGATTCTCGGCCGCCTGCTGCCGCGAACAGCCCCGGCGCCGGTGCGTGGCGCCTACCTGTGGGGCGGCGTGGGACGCGGCAAGACCTTCATGATGGACCTGCTCTTCGAATCCCTGCCCTTCGAAGACAAGGTCCGCTATCACTTCCATCGGCTGATGAACCGCGTGCATGGCCAGCTCAAGACACTGCGCGACGAGCAGGACCCGCTGGCCACCGTGGCTGGCGAACTGGCGGGAGAGGCGCTCGTCATCTGCTTCGACGAATTCCACGTCGCCGACATCGCCGATGCGATGCTGCTCGCCCGGCTGCTCGGGGCCCTGTTCGAGCGTGGTGTCACCCTCGTTGCCACTTCGAACAGTGCCCCGCAGGATCTCTATCGCGGCGGGCTGCAGCGGCAGCGGTTCCTCCCGGCCATCGACCTGATCCGGCAGCACACCGAGGTGGTCCATGTGGACGGCCTGGCCGACTACCGGCTGCGCGTCCTGGAGGCGGCCGAGATCTGGCATGCGCCGCTCGACCAGAACACCGACCAGACCCTGGAGCGATATTTCCGCAACATGGCGTCAGGCAGGGGTACCGAGGGCGAAACACTGGATGTGCTCGGCAGAAGCATCACCACGCGCCGGCGCACCGAGGGCATGGCCTGGTTTGATTTCGATGCGCTGTGCGCCGGGCCGCGCAGCCAGGAGGACTACATCGAGATCTCACGCTGGTTCCAGACCGTGATCATTTCCGGCATCCCCCGGCTGGACGAAAACCGGGAGAACGAGGCACGGCGGTTCATCGCGCTGGTCGACGAGTTCTACGACCGGCGCGTCAAGCTGATCGTCTCGGCGGCCGAGCCCATCGGCCGCATCTATGCCGGCACACGGCTCAGCCGGGAATTCGAGCGCACGCGCAGCCGCCTGCTGGAGATGCAGTCGCTTGAGTACCGTGCAGCCGAACACCTGCCCTGAATTGGCGTCACGAATGGCCGCGCCGTCAACCCGTCACGCTGCTCCGCTATAATCAGGCCCTCACCAGACAAGGACCCGGCCATGCGCATACACCGCTTGCCTCTGCTGCTCCTGTGCGCCATGGGCAGTCTCCTCACCGTCACGACCGCGGTTGCCGCACCAGTCGGCGAAGCCGAGCGCGTACCCATAGACCTGCGGCGCACGACGCTGATCGTGCGTGACATGGAAACCTCGTTGCGCTTTTACCGCGATGTGCTCGGCCTCAAGGTGGCCTATGACCAGATCATCCGCACACCACGGGATGCAGCCAGCGATGCAGCTGCCGAGCGTTCGCTGCGACTGGTGCTGATGCAGGCCAATGACGATTTCATCGGCATGATCGGCATGATCCAGTACCTCAAGCCCGTCAAGCCCGTGCCGGCAACACCGGCCGAACCCTTCAGCATCGGCAGCATGGTCTTCGTCTTCAACGTGAAGGATGCGGCGGGGAAGTTCGCGGCGGCACGGGAAGTGCCCGGCGTGAAGGTGGTCGATGAGCCGACGCGGACCACCTATCCGGGTTATGGCGGCAAGGGTGTCATCCCGGTACTGGTGAGCACGCTCACCGATCCGGACGGCTACGCGATCGAGCTGAATCAGCTGCTGGTCGAAAACCCGCGGACCGGGAGCGCCGGGGCACCGGCAGAAAAGTAGACCGGAAGCGTGGCTGCCGGTGCATGGCACACCGGCAAGCTTGATCCTCAGCCGCCGCTGGGCGTGCGCCCATGCGGGCTACGGCTCGAACTCGCTCTTCAAGAGCCCGTAACACTCGCAGGAACGGGCAGCTATGGCTTCCCTGACCAGAATCGTGATGCGCCCGCGGGTATACTCGATCAGCTTTTCGTCCTGCAGCCTGCGGGCTGTCTGGGTCACATCCTCGCGACGCAAGCCGAGCATGTTGCCGATGAACTGGTGCGTCATTTCAAGTTCGTTGTTGGTGGCACGATCGGCACCCTGGGCCAGCAACTTGCAGATCTTTTGTTCATTGCTGTGGCGCCTGAGGCAGATGGCGCTTTGTGCGATCTGGATCAGGCAGAGTTGCACATGTTCCAGGGCAACTTCCTGAAAGCATTCACGGCGGTTGAACTCGGCCATGAGCGTGTCCATGGGTATCCGGTAGGCCTGCCCGGCGAGCAGCACGGTGGAGGAATACGGCAACAGCCTGCTGCCGAGCAGTTGCGCAAGGCCGACGAGGCCTTCCCTGCCGACTTCGCATATCGGGGTGTAGTGTCCCGCAGCCGTCGTGCCACCCACGGACACCATGCAGGACACCGGAAAATATCCCCAGGCGATCTTGCTGTTGGCTGCATTCAGCAGCTGGCCAGCCTGCAGAGTAACCACTTCGAGATCCGGCTCCAGCCGACCGTAACCGGCGTCATCCAGCCTTTGCAACAGGTGGTTCCTGCGAGGGTTCTGCCAGACCAGCACGCCGCAACTCCGCTATATGAGGACAAGCACGACCCGTCTGGAACACCGCAAGTCATGATTTATGACAAGGGATAACTGATCGAATTTATACCCGTCCTTCCATCATGTCTGTGCAAATCCCCACACAGAATCCGGCCCCAGGACAGCCATCCGCCGAGGGCTGACTGCTCATGGCGCCGGCAAGCGATTGCCAGCAGGCGAGCGCGAGCGTTTAGAATCGCGGGCTGCAATACCCCTCGCAGGAGCATCTGATGACAGGCAAGCTGGTCCTCTGCCGGCACGGACAGAGCACATGGAACCTCGAAAACCGCTTTACCGGCTGGACCGACGTAGACCTGACCGACCAGGGCTGCAGTGAGGCAAAGAACGCCGGCCGGGAGCTGG
>JAHDYN010000183.1 GCA_023383735.1 Gammaproteobacteria bacterium
CCCGGCAAATGTCCCTGTATCCCGCAGCCCGTTTCATCACCAGCGCCGCACGCGCCGCCCAGTTCGTCGCCGACCAGGGTCGTGAAGTCGCCTTTGCCGGGCGCTCCAATGCCGGCAAATCCAGCGCCATAAACGCCATCCTCAACCGCCGCGACTTTGCGCGCACCAGCAAGACCCCGGGGCGCACGCAGCTCATCAACTTCTTTGCGCTGGACGATGTGCGCCGGCTGGTGGACCTGCCGGGTTACGGCTATGCGCAGGTCTCGAAGGAGATGCGCGAGCACTGGCGCGAGCTGCTCGACGACTACTTCCACGCACGTGACTCGCTCACCGGGCTGATCCTGGTCGTCGACAGCCGGCGCGGCCTCGGTGACAGCGACTGGCAGATGCTGGAGTGGGCGCATGCCCTGAACGGGCCGATCCACGTGTTGCTCACCAAGGCCGACAAGCTCTCGCGGCAGGAAGCCGCGGCGACGCTCGCCAAAGCCCGGGAGGAACTGGGCCCGGAGGTGACAGTGCAGTTGTTTTCCGCGACGAAAAAGCTCGGTCTCGACGAGGCGCGCGGCTGCCTGAACACCATGCTCGAGGTGCGGCCTGCTCAAACCGCCTGAAGAAGTCGGCCCGGCAAAGGCCGCCAGAAGTAAATCGGCCCCGGGCGCAGGGGGGTGAAGCGCCCGGGGCCAGCCAGCACAACCGGTCAGGGGTTACCGGTCTTCGCTTCGGGCCGGGGGGGCGGCCGGAAACGGCTTACTCGGTTTTTTTGAGTGGTGCCGGTTGCCGAAGTTCCCGCTGCATGGCAGCGACTTCAGTGCGCCTCATCCCAGCTGGCGCCCTGTCCGGCATCGACGCGCAGCGGCACGCGCAATTCGGCAGCGGCTGACATCAGCGCCACAACCCGGGTACGCACCTCCGCGAGGCTCGCTGCCGGCACCTCCAGCACCAGTTCATCGTGGACCTGCATGATCAGCCGTGCCCCGACCCCGCTTTGCTGCAGCCAGGCATCGGTACTGATCATCGCCCGCTTGATGATGTCGGCCGCGGTGCCCTGCATGGGTGCGTTGATTGCGCTGCGCTCGGCGTACTGCCGCCGTGCCGCCTGCCGGGCGCGGATGTCGGGCAGGTACAGTCGCCGGCCGAACACGGTCTCCACATAGCCCTGCTCGCGGGCCTGCGCGCGGGTCCGTTCCATATAGGCCTTCACGCCCGGATAGCGCAGGAAGTACAGGTCGACGTAGCGCTGCGCTTCCTCGCGACTGATGCCGAGCTGGCGGGCCAGGCCGAAGGCCGACATGCCATAGATCAGGCCGAAGTTGATCGCCTTGGCGGAGCGGCGCTGATCCGCAGTCACCTCGGCCAGCGGCGTGTCAAAAACCTCGGCCGCCGTCGCCTGGTGCACGTCGCGGTCTTCGGCGAAGGCCCTGAGCAGCCCTTCGTCACCCGAGAGGTGCGCCATGATCCGCAGTTCGATCTGCGAGTAGTCCGCCGCCAGCAGCACGCAGCCTGGAGGGGCAATGAAAGCCTGCCGTATGCGCCGGCCCTCGGTGGAGCGGATCGGGATGTTCTGCAGGTTCGGGTCCGATGACGAGAGGCGACCGGTCGCCGCGACGGCCTGGTGGTAGGAGGTATGGATGCGTCCGGTGCGTGCGCAGACCTGTTCGGGCAGCTTGTCCGTATAGGTGGACTTGAGCTTGCTCAGCGAGCGGTAGTCGAGGATCAGTTGCGGCAGCCGGAACTCATCGGCGAGTTCAGCCAGCGCGTCTTCGTTGGTGGATGGCTGTTTGGTGGGCGTGTACTGCCGGACCGGCAGCTTGAGTTCATCGAAGAGCACGGCCTGCAGCTGCTTCGGTGAATTCAGGTTGAAGGGGTGGCCGGCTTCCGCGTGTGCGGCTTTTTCCAGTGCGGCCATTTTGCCGGCGAATTCGCCGGACATGGTGCGCAGCAGGCGGGTATCGACCAGCACGCCGGTTTCTTCCATGCGGGTCAGGACCGGCACCAGGGGCTGCTCGATCTCTTCATAAAGCCCGACCAGCCCGGGTACGGCGCCGAGCTGCGGCCAGAGCTGCCGGTGGAGCCTGAGCGTGATGTCGGCATCCTCGGCGGCATATTCGCCGGCTTTTTCCACGCTCACCTGGTCGAAAGTGATCTGCTTCGCGCCCTTGCCGGCCACATCCTCGAAATGAATGGTGTCCACGCCCAGGTATTTTTTTGCCACCGAGTCGAGGTCGTGCCGGGTTGCCGTGCTGTCGAGCACATAGGACTCGAGCATGGTGTCGTAGCGCATGCCGGCCAGCCGGATGCCGTGATTGGCCAGCACGTGAGCGTCGTACTTGAGGTGATGGCCGACCTTGTGCGCGGCCGGGTTTTCCAGCCACGGCCTGAGCTTCGCCAGCACCTCGGCGCGGTCGAGCTGGTCGGGCGCACCGACGTAGGCGTGTGCGACGGGCAGATACGCCGCATCGCCGGCCCCCAGCGCGAAAGACAAACCGACGATTTCCGCCTGCATGTAGTCGAGGCTGGTGGTCTCGGTATCGAAAGCCACGAGCGCCGCGCCTTCGATGCGCTGCAACCACGCAGCCAGTTGGTCCATCGTGAAAATGGTCTGGTAGTTTCGTGTGACCGGGTCGGGCTGGCGGGCCGCTGGCGTGGCCTCGTCCACCGCAGCGGCCGCAGCCGGGCCGGCTTCGCTCGCCACGTCGCCTGCGCTTGCAGACGCCGGCTCGATGCCCTTGAGCAGGCTGCGGATCTCCAGCCGCTCTGAAAGCTCCCTGAGGGCCTCCAGATCCGGTGCGCCGGGTTGCATGTCCTCGGGTTTTACATCCAGGGCCACATCGCAGTGAATCGTGGCGAGCTGCCGCGCGAGGGGCAGCTGGTCCAGGTGCGCACGGAGCTTTTCGCCCACCTTGCCCTTGATTTCATCAGCCCGCGCAACGATGGCATCGAGGCTGCCGTATTCGGTGAGCCACTTGGCCGCGGTCTTTGGCCCGACGCTCGGCACACCGGGGATATTGTCCGAGGTGTCGCCGACCAGGGTCAGCCAGTCGATGATCCGCTCCGGCGGGACACCGAATTTTTCCTGCACGCCGGCGGCATCGAGCATCCGGCCACTGATCCCGTCGAACACGCGGACACGGTCGTTGACGAGCTGCGACATGTCCTTGTCGCTGGTGGCGATCAGCGTATCGAGCCCGGCGGCATGCGCCCGCTTTGCGAGTGTGCCGATCACGTCGTCGGCCTCGACGCCGGATTCGCGCAGCAGCGTGATGCCGAGCGCCTTCACCATCTCCATCAGCGGCGGGATCTGCGACTGCAGGTCGTCGGGCATCGCCTCGCGGTTGGCCTTGTATTGCGCAAACAGCTCGTCGCGGAAGGTTGGTCCCGGTGCGTCCATCACCACCGCGATCAGGTCCGGCGAGCGGGTGCGCTGGATCTGCCGCAGCATGTTGAGAAAGCCGAAGATCGCGCCGGTGGGCTGGCCTTTGGATGTGCTCAGCGGCGGCAGGGCGTGGAACGCGCGGTAGAGGTATGAGTTGCCGTCGATCAGGACAAGGCGGCGGGGGGCGGGCATGCGCGGCGCTGCCTCTCAGCGCGAGAGCGCGGGATCGGGTGTGGCCGGGATCGTCCTGCGCTCGCCCTTGTCGGCCGGTTCGGCTGCGGCGGGATCCGGTGCGGTGACGCGCTCGTCGGGGGTCTCCGGCGGCAGATAAAGGTCACCCTTCATGCCGCAGGCAGGCAGGGCGAGAGCCATGAGCAACACTGTAGCGACACGAAGCATGCCCGCAGTATACGGCGGGCGCTGGCCGATCCGGGCGCGCCTCATCGCTCCTGCTTCTTTTTCAGCTCCGCGGCCACGCGCAGGTAGGCATCGCGAAAGCTCAGGCCTTCTTCCAGCACCAGGCGATTGGCCCGTCCGGCCGCATGGATGGAATCGTCCAGCCGGATGTTTTCCGGCAGGAAGCGCATGCCGCGGATCAGCTGCGCCATCACGCGCGCCGAATCGCCGGCGAGATCGATGGCCCGGAACAGCGGCGCCTTCATGCGTTGCAGGTCGCGCTGGTAACCGGAGCCCAGTTTGGCCGGCAGGCCGAGTATCTCGACGAGCGAGGCCTGCAGCGTCGGCCCGGCGCCGCGCACCAGTTCGAGCACGTCGGGGTTGCGCTTCTGCGGCATGATCGAGGAGCCGGTCGTCATGTTGTCGGGCAGGCTGATGAAGCGGAACTCCTGCGTATAGAACATCAGCAGGTCCGCGGCGATCCGCCCGAGGTCCTGCGTCAGCAGGCACAGCTCGAAGACCAGGCCGGCCTCGGCCTTGCCGCGCGAGATCTGCACCGCGGTGACGGGTTCATGCACGGTGTCGAAATGCAGGCTGCGCCGCGTGGCATCGCGGTCGATGGGCAGACCGGGCACACCGTAGCCGGCAGCGCTGCCCAGCGGGTTGCGGTTGATCCGCCGCCGGCTCGCTTCGATACCCGTCGCATCGTCACGCAACTCTGCCGCAAAACCACCGGCCCACAGCGACACGGAGCTCGGCATGGCCTGTTGCATGTGGGTATAGCCGGGCAGATCGGTATCGCTTTCCCGGGCCGCCAGTTCATCCAGCGCAGTGGCCACGTCATGGGCGGCCTCGGCAATGCCGGCGGCAGCGTCCCGCAGGTACAGCCGCAGCGCCGTCAGCACCTGGTCGTTCCTCGACCGGCCCAGGTGCACGCGCTTGCCCGCGTCGCCGATCGCCTGGGTCAGGCGCCGCTCGAGCGCGGTATGGCAGTCCTCTTCCTCGAGGCTG
>JAHDYN010000184.1 GCA_023383735.1 Gammaproteobacteria bacterium
GCTTCGGTCGGCGCCCCGGGCGTATCGAACAGCAGATCGAAGCTGACCTGATCGTTGTAGGCATAGCGGCCCCGCGAATGGCGGAGTTCAGCACCAAAATCCAGCCGCTGGCGGCCAGCAAGCGCCAGCGACCAGCTCGTCGCCAGACCGATGATGTCTGCCGAGCGGTGATCTGCCAGGCTTCCAACAGAAATGCCGGGCTGCTCTGCGGTTCCCTCGCGCCGGGACCTGAGGCTGGCCCAGGACAGCAGCGTGTAACCATCCAGCGCACTGCCCAGCCGGTTATCGGCCCGCAGCCACAGATAGCTGTCGTGGTAGGTGGCCGTGGCCCGCTCTTCCTGATCGCTGTCGTGGATCTCGATGTCATCATCGAAGACCAGTGCATTGGCGGAAAGCCTGAAGGCTTCGGAGAACTCCCAGCCCAGCTGGCCGTGTACATCCGAGTAGCGCGGCTTGCCCATGTCCTGACCGGCAAGATCCAGCATGATGTCGAGATTGCCGCGCCGGGCCGAGACGAGCCAGGTTCCCCGGCCATCGTTCCAGTCACCGGCAAACAGGCCTGCCGCGCTGAAAAGGCTCAGGGAGAGGGCGCGATAGCTGCCACCGGGCGGCTCCAGTGCCTGTATGTCCAGGACGCCGCTGAGCCGGTCACCGTAATTGGTCGGAAATGCCCCGGTATAGATGTCGAGGCCGTCGATCACTGCCGGATCGATCGAGCTGAACACCGACTGGAAGTCCTTCAGATGAAAGGGATTGAAAAGCCGCAGGTCGTCAAAGACAACCAGCGTTTCATCAGCGCCACCACCGCGAATGTTGGTCTTCGCAGAGAGTCCATTGATCGCAGTACCCGGCAGACGGGCTACAGCGCGCAGCGGATCGTCACCGAGATCCGGGAGCCGCTCCACATCGGTATTCGGCATGACCGCTGCCGGTGCCACCGGTTCACGCAACATGGTGTAGCGGCTGGTGGTGACGACAAGTTCAGGCATGACGGACGCATGCGCTGGCACGACCTTCGCTGAGGACCCGCGGCGATTTTCCGGCACCGGCCGGCGCACGATCAGCACACTGCCATAGGGCCCGGCGCGGAGGCCGAGGCCCCATGGCTCCAGGGCGGCCTCAAGCCGGGCGATGACCGTATCGCCGGCCGGCTCGGTGCGGACGGGCATGCCGGATTGAATCAGCCCGGAACTGTAGAGCACGGACAGGCCATCCTGCCGCAGCGCTTCGATGACGTCCCTGAGTTCCTGCCCCTGCCAGTCACCTGACCACGCCGCTTCTCCCGCGCAGCACAGGAGAGCGGCCATCAGGATGGCACGGTACCTGCACAAGGTCCGGTCCGTGCCGCACTCAATGGATCTGGTCAACCCGGTTTCGGCCCTTCACGAGCAGCGACCCGTCCGAGAGTATCTCCAAATCCAGATCAGTTGTAGCAAGAACAGTCTGTGCTGCCGGCAACGGCGCCAGATTGCGGATGCTGCCGTGAAGAATCGTCGACTTCGTCAATGCCTGCACATCGGGCGATTCATAGCGCAGCGGCCGCCCTGTTTCGCGCGCCACCCATGCGAGTATCTCGTCGAGCGGCCGGTTCTCGATGTCTGGTGCCCGTGCAACCAGTTGCACCCACTCCCATGAGGCATCATTGATTGCGATCGGTGTGCGCCGCACATCGCCCGCGGCAGACACCAGCAGCTGTTCACCCGCCCCGCTCCGGTACTGCCGGCCGTGGAGGTTCACTATCGCCTCACCCTCCCTGACACGCACCCGGTGTTCCTGATCCTGGTAACGCACTTCAAACTGCGTCCCCACCTCCCGGGTAACCGCGAGCGGCGTCACCACCTCGATGCGACCACCGACTGCCTGCGCATCGATGTACGCGGTTCCAGCCGTCATCTCGATGCGAGTCGGACCCGCCAGACGTACTTCGGTCCATTCGTTGAGCCGCAACGATGCCCCCTGGGCAAGAACCAGACCAACCCGCCCGCCGGACCCGGTGCGTACCGTGCTGCCGATCTGCAGCTTGCGATCTCGGACCAGCGGCAACCACGGACCTGCCGCACCGGTACGGAATTCGGCCTCACCGACCAGCTGGTCGCTGAATGCCACCGGGATGGCTGACCCTTCCTGCACCAGCACCAGGCTGATGCCCAACGCAGCAAGCAGCACTGCGGCAGCCGCTGCGCCCTGCCACAACCAACGCTGCCGGCGTGCCGAGCGCTTTGCCTGCAACGCCGCGCTGGCCGCCGCAAAAACCCGCTCACTGGCCTCAGGCGGCACCGGTGGCCGGCGACCGGCCGCGCGGATGATCTGCGCCAGCATGTCCGTGTCCTGACCGGGGTGTTCAGTCATGTCAGCTCTCCTGCCGGCTGGACGGCATGGCACCGGAGATGCCATCGATGCTGCCAACCGCACTCAACGCATCGCGGAACGCAGTCCGCGCCCGCCCCAGCAACGACTCGGCTGCCTTGACACTGAGCCTGAGCCGCGCGGCGATCTCCGCAACCGGGAGATCATCGACATACTTCCATTCCAGGACATCACCGTAATGCCCCGGCAGATGATCCATGGTGGCCTGCACAAGGCGTGCAACATCACGACGCACCAGCTCCGCCTCGCCACGTTCGCCGCCCGGATCCGTCAACGCAGTCAGGATCGCCTGGATTTCCGGATTGTCCTCGATCAGCACCACGCGCCGGTGTTCACGCTGCTGCCGGCGGTAATGATCGATGATCAGGTTGCTGGCAATCTGGCAGAACCAGGTATACAGCGCCGCTTCGCCGCGATAGCTATCCAGTCTCTCGATCGCCCGACAGAATGTCTGCTGGACGATATCTTCCGCCTCCGCTGCATCGCCGTGCAGCCGGACCAGCGCAAACCGGTACAGGCGGGGGAAATACTCGTCGAACAGCGCGCGGAATGCCGCCTGATCGCCTTTCAGGATCCGTCGTGTCGTCGCCAGATCCAGATGTCGCAACACCGCTGACAAACTCGTGCATTCCCTGGTGTGTATGAGGGTTTGACGAACGCGGGCCGCAAATCCTTCGCAAAGGATCCGCACCTCCACGCTCGTCTGACTATACAGACACACCCTGAACAGGAGAGCAGCACCATGAAACCCATCCTCATCGCAATCGCAATCGGCGTGGCCCTGGCGGGCCAGTCAGCCAGCGCTGGCGGCTTCGGCTATTCCGACCGGACATGCAGCCGGACGGCGGCTGCCGCCTTCAGCGCCTGCCTTTACGAAGTGCTGGACGATTTCTGGATCGATAACGGCAAATGCAAGAACCATGCAGATCCGGATGAACGTGCAGACTGTTTGAGTGATATCCGCAGTGCGCCCAGGGAGGGACATCGCGAGTGCCGCGCGCAGAAAAATGCCCGCGTCGATCTTTGCAATGAGCTCGGTGAGGCGCCCTACGACCCCCCCTTCGAGCCGGCAATGTTCGTGAACCCGGCAGACATCGGCGGCAGCGTGGCACCCAATCCATGGCTGCCGATCATCGCTGGCCAGACCAGGATCTACGAGGACGGCGAAGAAACCGTCACGGTAACCGTCACCGGTGACATCAAGACGATAAGCGGCGTGCCCTGTGCCGTGGTACGAGACATCGTCGAGGAGGACGGCGAGGTAATCGAGGATACGCAGGACTGGTTCGCGCAGGACCTGCTCGGCAACGTCTGGTACTGCGGTGAAGCCGTACAGGACTTTGAAGACGGTGAACTGGTGAGCCTGGATGGCTCCTTCAAAGCTGGCGTCGATGGCGCCAAACCCGGCATCCTCATGAAGGCTGCACCCGCAGTCGGCGATGTATACCGGCAGGAGTTCGACCTCGGCAACGCAGAAGACGCCGCCGAAGTGCTCAGCCTGAACGGCACCGCCACCACGCCCGCAGCAAGCTGTTCAGGCACCTGCATCATCACCAGGGACTTCACGCCGCTGGAGCCTGAGGTGCTGGAGCACAAGTACTACGCCCCCGGCATCGGCCTGATTCTGGAAGTGAAGCCCGGCACAGACGAGCGGCTCGAACTGGTGGAAATCATCAACTAGCCGGGACGATCATCAGGGGCCGGGTCCGCCTCGGAGCCGGCCCCTGGTGATCGGATTTTCATTCATGCGACCTGGATCATTTGGCCCGACATGCCTTCTGGTGTAAAAAAACAGCCCCAAAAAACCAACCAGAACGGCAATTCTTTTCATGCAACACAAATACCACGTTACTCCATTCCTGGGTGCGCTCCTCCTGCTCGTCGCCGGACAGGCCAATGCGCTGGATTTCGGCGGGCTTGCCAAGAGCTTTGGCAAGAAAGCAGCGACCGACACGGCCATCGATGCCACGGCTGATGCGATCAGCGGTGATGGCGACGAAACAGCAGTGGATGCGGCTCCCCAGCCATCACTGGAGTCCGCTGATCCGGTGGTGAGCGCTCCACTGGCGGTCTCCCTGGAGGAGCGGCGGGGTTCGGTCGGCATATTTGCCAGGCGACCAAAGGTCGCCATTGCCGGCTACAACATTGGCGCCTATCAAACAGCCAGTATTTCCGGCTCCACAAGTCGCGGTCAGGGTGCCAAGGTCAACATGAACCTGACCCTGGCCGGCATCGATGCCGCCATGCTGCAAAGGATTGCAGATACCGCCCATGCGGATCTTGTTGCACAACTGCAGGCCGCGGGAATCGATGTCATCTACGGGCCAGCGCTGTTTGCCATGCCGGAAGCCCAGGAGATCAAGCGTTCCGACAAGCCCGTCGAAGGTGACAAGATGGACGGCCGGGCATC